>JACPNI010000039.1 GCA_016185555.1 Candidatus Woesearchaeota archaeon
AATTCTTAGTTGGGTTATTTTCTCTCTAATCGCTTCTCTAGCTACTGCAGACCAATTAATTTCCTTTGACTTATCCATCTCTCGTTTTAATTCATCCGGTACTGAAAGTGTTATTGTGGACATTTTAACCTCCAAATATATAAAAATATTTATATTATTTATTGCACATAAAATATTTAAATCTTTTGCTTTTTAATTTTTGCCTAATTCAATTGCAGAGAATGCATCTTACTTCAACACAGAAAGGGTTGTAAAAGAGTACTGCTCCAGAGCCTATAAATTGGATTAAGAAAATTTTATAAATTCTACTTAAGTCTTATTTATATAATGGATAAAAAGGCAAAGATAGCTATTTTTTTAAGCTTAATAGGGAATAGCTTAATTTTTATTATCAAGTTAATTATAGGAGTATTTTCTAACAGCATTGCAGTTATGTCGGATGCTATTCACCAGTTAACAGATATTATTGATTCTATTGTTATGTTTTATTGTGTAAAATTATCATATGAAGGGGCGGATGAAACGCATCATTATGGCCATCATAGGGCGCAGCCGATAGCAGCTTTAGTTGCTTCTATCTTTATAGGAATAGCTGGGTTTGAAATAATCAGGATTGCGTTTGAAAGATTTTTTGAAGATAATATTATAGTTTTTAAGTGGTATTTTGTCTGGTTTTTAGTCTTAACTTTATTAATTAAAGTGCCAATGGCTTTTTACTTCAATAGGGTTGCTAAGGAAATAAAAAGCCCTGCAATTATGGCTGATGCTGTTGAAAGTAGGAATGAAGTAATTTTAACCTCAGCTACCATTTCAAGCCTGTTTTTAAGCAAATATAGTTATGCTGGATATGATGCCATAATAGGGTTTTTTATTGGCCTGGTTGTTCTGTATTCAAGTTATAAAATACTTAAGGAGAATATTGATTACCTTATGGGACATAGTCCTGATCTAAGAATATTGAATATGATCAAGTCCAAGGCTTTGTCTGTTGATGGTGTAAAGGGCCTGAATGATTTAAAGGCCCATTATGTTGGCAGTGCAATACACGCCGAGATACATATTGAGGTTGACAGGGATATAAATGTTAAAAAAGCACATGACATAGGCAAGCTGGTTGAGAAGAATGTTGAAGGATTAGGTTATGTAAAAGAAGCATTTGTGCATATAGATCCCGTATGATCTCCTTAAAAGAATTCCTGAGGCTCGTGCCATAAAATAATAAAAGTATTTATATCCATTAAATAAACTTAAGTTTCCTACTACATTAATATCTTATCAATTAGTTAAAATCGTAATATTTATATATAAGATACTCTTCTTAATAAGATATTCTTATTAATTGGAGGTAAACAAAATGGAAAAACTAGAAATAACCAGTATGAGTTCAAGAGGACAAGTAGTTATTCCTTTGGATATAAGGGAACAGCTCGGATTAAAGGAAGGGGAAAAATTTGTTGTTGTTGGTGAAGATGATACAGTTATATTGAAAAAAATAACAATGCCTTCCTTCAAAAACTTTGATAAGTTACTTAAGAAAACGCAACAGTTCGCCAAAGATAAGGGCATATCTAAAGACGATGTTGAAGGTGCCATTAAGAGAACTAGAAGATGAGAGTAGTTCTAGACACAAATATATTTGTTTCTGGAATTTTTTGGAGAGGCAGTTCTAATAAAATTATAATAAATTGGAGAAAAGGAAAATTTACACTAGTAACTTCATTAGAAACGATTTTAGAAATAATAAAAGTTCTAAAGGATTTCAAAATCAAGCTTTCAGACGATATAATGAGAGAATGGGTTGATTTAATTGTAAGAAATTCTATAATTGTAGAACCAAAAGAAAAGCTATTGATAGTTAAAGAGGATTCAAAAGACAATATTTTCATTGAAACTGCTGTAGCTGGGAATGTAGATTATATAGTTTCACAAGATAACCACCTTCTGAAATTAAAGGAGTTCAGGGGAATTAAAATAGTCACTCCTGAAGAATTCAATATATTATTTATGTGACATCCTCTAAGAATTCCTGAGGCTCGTGCCATAAAATAAGACATCTACAAATTAACCTATGAGAATTCTTACGATCTTAAGTATAATATGCATTATGGTATTTTGGCTGAAAAGGAAGGGTTTTGCTTACCATGTTCCTCACTTCATATTCTGGTGCATTTGGGTGCTTTAAATGCATTGATTCATGATAGAGGACTTCTAAAAATTCATCCCCTTCCAAGCTATCTAAAATCCTAATTATATTTGTTCCTATTTCTGCTGTTCCTAAAACATTCTCACCAAGAATCGATTGGGGAACCCTTAACACTATAGCCCCGGATGGGAGAGAAACATAAAAATTATGACTTGCTACTTCCCTTTTTTTATTATAGGAAACATGGTAATAGACTAAACCTGCATTATTTTTCTGAATTCTGTCATTATAGTATTCTATATAGAACTTATTCCCGCCAAGATATCTTTCTGCCTGAAGCAAAAGATCTTTGTTATCAGTTAGTTTGGATTCTAGACTACCGTCGCCTTTTACTACGCTTATCTTTTCTTTAAGTATTTGTTCTAATCTGTCTTTTATCATGTTTTATTCTGTTTTTTACTAAGAATGCATATACAAGCAATAATGCAAAATAATTCATCGCAAGCATTTCGGGTCTGCCCCACGATACACTGCTAATATGCAAATCAGATATTGGATAGAGGAAAGGCGTTGGAAAAAATGTTGCTTCATGCGTTGGGATGTCAATTAGTATATGCAAAGGCCATCCTAGAAGGAAAGTATAAAATCTTCTCATTATTAAGGTAATTAATATAATAGCAACTATTGCAATCACCAAACTATGTGTAAAGTTATAAGAACTTGTTACAAAATTAGGTATTTCAGCTAGATTTGGCCTGCCTTTAAATTGATTTGATAGGATCCTCGTTATAAAAAAAGGAGTAAATGAGATTAAATCAGGCAATACACCAAAAAGTACAGCTAATTTAGGTGATTTTGTTTTATGGAATATGGCATAAGTCCATAAGCCGTGAGCAAGGATGTCCATATATGTAATGTTTTATTAAAGTATATATAATTTTCTTTCTATCTCTCTTTCAAAATGAGCTTTATCCTTTCCATATTCCTAAAATCTCCTTCTTTTTCAGACTCTTTTAAGCAGCTTTCAATATAAGGGCAATAAGAACATCTCCAGGATTCAGGACCGCTCATTATCTGTTCTGGAATTTTAGGCAAATTATTATTTTCGATGTCTTTTTTTAATTCTTTCATCCTGTAAAGAACGAACTCAACTAGTCCGGGGTCATAGTCAATTTTAAATTCTTTTAATTCCTGGTTGTCTTTATTTTCATACAGAACAATTCCTTTGTTTATTTTGAAGTAATGCATGTAAAGCTGTATTTGCTTATAGTGATCTTCTTCAGGCTCTGATAAATTATTGAATTTATAGTTATTTACTGATTTGATCTCAAGGACGTAAGGTTCACTGTTAATGCTTAAAATTGCATCTGCCCTTCCGTTTATTATTTCCTGTTGCGGGATCTCGACTTCAACTGCCTTGACTACGCCCAGGCTTAAAAGAACACCCATGGTTCGCATGTGAACATGATCGCCCTGGTGCATCTTCCTCAGGAATAATGGATCATCTTCTTTTTTTGGGAATTTTTTAAACTGGAAAAAAACAGCCCTTGGGCATTTTCCCGAATCAGTTATATAGAAATGAGTCCTCTCCCTTTCTTCTTTTTTTGTTAGATAAAAATCATTTATTTTTTCGATTATCATAATTAACTTTTTACATTTATTAGGTTTATAAGATTTTAGCTAGTTTAAAATATAAAAGAAATTCTAACAGTTTTTATAAAGAATGAAGTTCAATAAAGAGCAAGTATTCTTCCTTGTTCTTTGTCATGTACGGACTTTTCTGTCACAGCATTAATACAATTAGGGATTATTTTTTTGAATTGACTGTAAGTTGCTTCAAGATAAACAAAAGGTTGGCATGAAACTTTATCAGAATCATGTCTTAATAAAAAGCAACCATACTTAAGCAAGATATGTGGCATTTTAATAGCTGCTTCAAAATGTTCTCTTTCATGTTGAACTGCTTCTTTTGCAGTCTCATGTTTTAATTTTGCTTTTGTTACAAGAAATTCATAAAGTTGAACCTCAGTATCAAACAGGTGTTGGTCTGTCAAAAAAACTTTACCATCATAAACTCTGAGCAATCCTTTTTGTCTCCTTTGAGCTTCTTCAGCATTAATTTCATCTGCTGCAAGTTTAGCTTCTATTGAATCCCAATCTTTCATATAAGCTAGGTAATCACTTTCTTTAGTCCTTGGTAGTTCTATTTCATTTAATCCAGCCAAATTCTTGCAAATTTGTACAAGCGTATTTAGAGTTCTCATTGATCTTACAGCTTTTATTAAAATAAAAGAGGGGTTCTATCTCTATACTTATCTTTCATTTCAGAAATCCTATTTGTAATATCCAGTTTTAATGGGCTTGCATGTATTTTTTCATAACGCAACCATCCACGAGCAGCACTTTTTCCCCCTTCTTGATAAAAATGTTCGGCGTGTTGAAATGCAATCTCTACTCCAATACGATGAGAAGTTCTTTCAATACTTTGTAAAACTAATTCAGGATTTCCAAAAGATTGTTTATGTGGTTCAGCACAAAACTCTTTAATAGAAAGTTTTAAACCAACTAGTGCTAATTCAGTGGCACCATTCTTTGCTAGTGCGTAGCAATGGTCTATTCTTGATTTAAGGTCTGGATTAATTTTCATTGTCGCTTTAAATAAAAACTATTTTTTTTCGAAATGGATTCCATACCACTTATTACCTTCTAACCTGTATATATGTACATTTCTCCTTTCGTCTTCACATGATACCCATGGTATTCTTTTATTCCATATATAACTAGTAGCAGCATAACCTGCACTAATTACTTTGCCTTTTTTACATAAATCTGGTAAATCAACTTTTCTTTCACCCTCTTCTGATTGATTTATGGTTACAGGTGCTACAGTTTCAGATCTCGCACATCCTGAAAGTGCTAAAATCATTGCAAGTCCAGTTATTGATTTTTTCATTTTTGTTTACCCCCTAAAATATTATTATCAATGAGTTAATACTCCTATTTAAATCTTTTGTTTTATAGCCTTTTTAAAGTAGTAACAATTCTTGCTCTAGCTGTAAATTTTGATCCATAGCGATTAAGATTAACAATTTATATAGCTAGACTTAAAGCCTTCAAATACATTTATGGCTCTTGCGAGGGGCTCTTCTTTTAAACATAACCCGTCACATAGCATAAATCTACGATATCCAATATCATACAACCATGCAAGCTCACAGAAATCTGAGCATTCAGGGACAGGTTGGTTTGTTACTGATAATATCATTCTTGATGCTACTATTGCCCTTGGATCTTTTTCAATAATTAATTTTGTAGCAGCCAATATATCATGTGGCTTATCAACTTCAACATAAAGGTCCCCACGAGCAGTCAATAGAGATAAGTTTTCAGTTATTTTAAATTCGTTTGCTACATATTCCAGTCCTTTCTTAGATTCAATCTTTGCAATAATCTCAGAATCACCGACATATTCCCTGAACTCATCTATGTCTTTTGTATTCTCAACATAGGAAAGGGCAAACCTGTCAAGCCCAGCTTCCCTAGCATTTTTAATTCTTTCAATTTCATAGTCACAGAAAATAGGGCCTTGCACATTAAGGCTTGGATTTCTAATCTGTAAGGATTCACCATCATTAACTAAATAATTTGGACCACCTTCAAATATAAGATGATCCCCATTAACAACTTCCTTGAGCAATGCCCTGTCTGTGCCTGCCTTAAACAGAACTACAGTTGGTGTTTCTACACTTATTTTGTGGTTTATCTTAAGCTCTAAGTGGTCTTTATGGCTGTAGGGTTCTAATACACGAAGTTGTCTTCCTTTAATGTCAAAGTATAAAGGAACAGGGCCTTCTAGTTTTTTTGCTAGAAGTAGTTCCTCCTTTAATGTACTGCCTTTTTCATGTTTTGCTGCAGCACTATTTATCCTAATTCCGCTTAATCTTGCGTCGTTTGCAAATCTCTTGAAATGCGGGAATTTTGGCCATAGCGTTACAAGCAGTTCTAGGTTATTCATCTTTGTCTCCTAAAAGAGATTTTGTTTTCGCCATGGTCTTATCTCTTTTCATCACTGATTTCCCTGGATCTGGAAGTGCTCGCGGTCCATGTATGGTCATGAGTGATTTCTTAACAGTTTTTACCTGCAGTGGTGTTTGCCTTTCAGTTAATTCCTTGTCGAAGTAATCAAGCATTGATGTTTCTTTTGCAATTATCCCAAGTATGTCATCTACAACACGTTTTGCTTCTGGAAGAATTGCTACATGATCAGCACCAAGGTATGATTCCCATTGTTTTTGTATTCTTTCATCAGTGGCAGACATCCTGTCATTGTCATACCCATCATACAATTTTCTTATTATATATACTGAGTATTTTTGTTTAAGCGCCTCAATTGCCTGTTTGCTGCTTAATCTTTTTTCTAAAGCGACATGCGCTATATCTTTTGCCTGATCCTTGTCAACAGTTTCGTATAAGCCCTCATCACCTATGAAGATGAATATAGGTTTGGTTGCTTTTGGCATTTCTACATTATTTGCGTAGTATAATGCAGCTAAGTCATAGCTTTCTCGGGTTTGACTGCCCCCCCTTCCTTCTATTATAAGTGCTTTTAACCTGGCTACAAGATCCTTACCAGATGAGAATTTTTGTACTTGTAGCGGATAATCATCGCTATATGCATCTCCTATTGCAGCAAAGCTTACTTCAGGGTCATCAAGATAGTTTTTTAATTCCAAATCCAGCAAAGGTAGCTTTTCAAATATAGTTGCAGGCCATTCTCCCATTGAACCAGTTACATCACATGCAATTACCAGTGGTGATTTGCAGTTTGTGCTTAATGAATTAACCACCAAATCTTTCAAGCTCTTTTTTGTCTTGACTGCATCATCATAGCTTCTCCCTACATGTGCATCATATGCTGCACGTGCAGACTTAAAGTCATATCCCTTCCATGGACCCGGATCATAATCTCCTGCTTCTGTCATTTTAATTACCTCCTAAATGTTTTTTATTGTTTGTTTTATCTTAATCTTACCAACCTTCTGGATAATCCATTTCTTCTGGTGGCGGGGGTGGTGGGCCTCCCGGCCAATCACATTTATATTCCATTTTTCCCTCCTAAAAATTTGGTATTTTTGCCATGCTTGATCTTCTTCTGCCGAATGCTTTAGTTCTAACATCAGCTAATTGCTCTATGAGATTAGCTTTTTCCCAATTTGGTCTTGAGTTAACATCATGCACAATAAGATCAGCAATAAAATCGCGCAATGCATCAGGCACATTGCTTGGAACTCTTTTCTTTCCAACATCTCCGCCTAAAGCATAAATCATAGTCATGCCAAGGCTGTAAAAGTCAGATTCCGGAACCAGTGGGCATCCTTTTTCCTGTTCAGGTGATGCAAAATAGGGCGTATATCCAATTGCTTTTGTATTGCTTGACGGCTTTACTGCTGCAAGACCATAATCAACAAGAACCATGGCATGGCTTTCTGGCTGTACAATAATATTCTGAGGTTTGACATCACCATGGACAACACCATTTAAGTGCAGGTACCATAAGGCGCTTAATGCACGCTCTGAAATCCATGCAACATGCTCTGAATCTAATTTTCCGTTTTTCTGGATAATTTGTTCTAATGTTGGACCCGGTATATAGCTCATTACCAAAGCAAAGCTTCCGTCATCCATTCTGAACATATCGCGCATTGCCGGCAGGCTGTGATGTCTTAGGTCCCATATTGCCTTTGCTTCCTTTCTGATAATTTCTTCATCTTGAGGGGAAACATAATGCGCATGCTTTATACATACAGGTTCTTC
>JACPNI010000122.1 GCA_016185555.1 Candidatus Woesearchaeota archaeon
GTATCGCTAATAATACCATCAGCAGAAACCCTAAATGGTGTTAATTTGAGAATAGGCTGTCCGTCATTAGCTAATTTTTCAACTTTAAAGATTTGCCCATCTCCGAAGTTATTCTGAAATGTAAAAATTTTAGGAAGATTGTTTAGCTCACTATTGGTGCCCTTAAAGAAAGCAAATTCTGGCTCTTTATCCGGATGAGGAATGTAAGCTGAACTTTCTAAAATGCCCGTTAAACTAGAGACACCCTCACGAGATTGGATAGTATCAGACCTGTAAGAAGTCTCTGCAAACCAACCGATAAAGTACTTTAATAATGAACGTGTATAGTATATGTTTCCAAGCAAATCTATTGTATAATTCGTTTTTTCTGTATTTAGATAAATCGAACCACCACCAAATGGATAAGACATGACATACTCTGATCCTAAGCCATATCCACCAAAAGACACAAATTGTGTAGCTTCTCGTGGATTGGCTCTAAATATTCCATCGATAACCCTTCCAATATAAAATGGACGAGAGAAATAAACTGAATTAGGATCAGAGTTCCTTTTATGTACAAATACATTCCCAGCCCCATTAACAGAAATCGTTGCAATATCTTTATAATGATTATTTAACTCGAAGTTCTCTTGGGATATCTCAGTAAAGTAATCATGCTTAACTTTCCCTTCTACCTTACCATTAACATAAAAATCACCACCATCCTTTCTAGGTAATTCAAATATATCATTATCGACATTAAGAATTAGGTTTTTTTCTTCCCACTTGGTAATTTTCTCTTCAAGTTTCTCTGATGCAAAAGCTTTATTTAACAATGAAACATCAAAGTTATCACAAAGCAAAGACAATCCAAAAAGAGAAGCCAGTAAGGTTTTATTGAACATTTTCAAAATCTCCCTTTTAAATCATCTTCGTGTATGCGATAACCCATAGCATGAAGAAGAGCCTTATCTGTGGCATATGGTGGATATATCCCTCCAAAAAATATTTCCAATATTGGTTTTGGAACCTGAATCCCATCTTTTAAAGTAACCTTTTCTCTAATATCTCTAATAATCCCGTCTGCAGAAACCCTAAATGGTGTTGATTCAAAAATTGGTTCATCATCTTTAAATCCTCTAAACATGAAAACCTGGCCATCACCAAAGTTTTTTTGGACCGCTAATATAACGGCATCATCTCTTTTAAAAAAACTCGGAAGAGATTCATAAATTCTGTAAGATGCTGAAAAAAACTGAAAATAAGCAAATCCGGATTCTCCTTTTCCATTTGGAACATTATTTAAGAAGTTAATATCGACATTAACCCCATAAGAACCCGATATCCATGAGATAACGCGATTATCTGAAGGAAAATTTGTATTTCTTATTGTCCCTAGAACATCAACTGTATACTGGCTTTTCTCTGCATCAAAATATAAATGCCCACCAAACGGAGAATAAGACACAACAATATTATTTGAAAAGCTTGATGGATAATATAGAGTATAGATTTTACTATAGATTGAGGCTTCTAAAGGATTTTCTTTAAAACTACAATCGTTTTTATTGAATTTTCCAATATATAAAAAACGCATTTCCTGTTCTTTTTTAATTGACGCTTCAATATTACCATCAAGTCCAATATCTAATCGGTCTATACCCCAACCAGCTGTAACTATACTACTCAGTTCTCCAACATCTATTAAATCATAATAAGAAATGAAAGTATGGCCCCTGTATCCGGTTTTCTCAATTCTCCTCCCATTTAATAAAAACCCCTTTAAAGAACTATTTGATTCCCCTCGAGGTATCTCAATGATATTTCCTTTTATATTAAAAACCAGATTCTCACCTGATTCTTGCATTCTTTTTAAACAAGATTCCTGAACATTTTTAACTTTAGATTCAAGGTCTAAAGCAGGAGAATTACCCGGCATAGCAGAATACCCCAAACACAAACACAGTGCTAAAGACTTCAGACTTTTATTTTTTTTAAACATTCTTCAGATTAAAATTCTTCCCGTTTATTACCTCTGCCTAAGCCATAAAAATACTTTATTAAGAAAATAACTATGATTATTAAAAACAGATCCAACAGGATTACAAGGTATTTGTTTGCTCCTTTGCCGCCAAATAATATTGCAGCATCTAGTGGGAAGGTTGTTTTCTCTTCTTTATAACCGGGCTCAACCTCAACATAAGCTACATCTGTTCCGATTAGATTATCATTTGACTTTAGGTTTACTGTCACAGTATTTATCCCCGTATTGCCTGATTTTGGCATAATGTAAAGATAAACTGTACTGGTTTGCCCGGGTTCTAACATCAAACTGATCGGAGTAATGCGATTGGCCCATTCTGGATTTGCATCAACTGTAAACTGCACTTTTTCATTGCCATTGTTTGTAACCAAAACCGGCAGGCTTAAAGAGCCGCCTTCTTCAACAACAAAGTTGCTTTTATAAGTTAATATCTTGGCAGTTGTTTCTTTTGGGTTATTTTTCAAATAACTATAGCCGTTACAATTTATTTTTAAATCAACAGAGTCAGTAACTTTTTTATCACCATTGTCCACTTCAGCATATATTGGATATACGCCTGGTTTGATATTTTCAGGAAGTGTTGAAGTAACTGCCTTTGTTATAAAATCCTCGCCATACAGCCTAAACCTTTCAGACTCTTCATCCAGGCCTATCTGGGTATTATACACCCTCAATGTGGCATAACCTGCAGATTTCAGCCCATTATCTATATCTGCTGTTAATGTAAATGACTCACCACAATTAACAATATTGGGATTTACCTTTAGTTTATCCATTGAAATTGAGCTTGAACTTCTCTTTAAGTTCACCCTTATACCCTTTGTATCACAATTATCTTCCTCATTAAAAGAATCATATGCCTTTACATACAGCTTAAAATCATCATCTGGATCTATTTTCGTTGTTGGTACTTTGAGGTCTATCTTAAATGTCCTTGCCCTATCTTTTTTAATCTCAAAAGCCTCGGATTTCTTAAATGCAACAGTCTCATCACCATCAATATTGAAAAGGACTGCTTCAACAGTTACATCTCTGTTATCCCCAATATTCTTTACTTTGGCTTCTACATTTATTGTTTCACCTAAATTAAAAGGATCATCTCTTTCCGGATTTACTATCAGGATATCGAAATAGCTGCCTCCGACACCAACAAGGTTTCCTTCTTTTCGTATTCCATCTTCACATATTCTTGGATGTACAGAAATCTTTAATTTAAATGAGTATGATAAGTTGCCAGAGACTATTCTAATAAGAGATTCATAACCATCAAACTCCATTCCTCCATCTACCTTGATCTTCATATCGGAATTTGCTGTATTTCCCGGGGTTATCACACAGGGGTTTGTAAAGGTTAAGATGATATCATTATTATGCTCATCCTTCATTGTATCATAAGAAAAAGCAAAATTTGAAAGATTGACATTATCAGTATTCCTTATTCTGAGGGTAATTGTCTCAGAATCACCTGGTGCTACA
>JACPNI010000118.1 GCA_016185555.1 Candidatus Woesearchaeota archaeon
TACAAGTGCATTTGTGTTATGCCAGATAAGATGTCAGATGAGAAAATAAAACTGCTAGAAGCATATGGTGCAAAAGTTGTAATAACCCCGACAGCTGTTGAACCAGATGATCCAAGAAGCTACTACTCCGTTTCAAAGAGAATTGCAAAAGAAACCCCAAATTCATTTTATGCAAACCAATACCATAATGAAATAAATCCGCTGGCGCATTATAAAACTACAGGGCCAGAGATCTGGGAGCAGACTAATGGAAAAGTTGGGTTGTTAGTTGCAGGAATGGGAACTGGAGGAACAATCTCCGGCACAGGGAAATTTCTGAAAGAACAAAATAATTTAATTAAAGTTATAGGTGTGGATCCAATAGGTTCTATATTGTATGAGCAGTTCAAGTCTGGCAAGGCAGCATCTCGACCAAAAACATATAAAATTGAAGGAATTGGGGAGGATTTTCTGCCAACAACATTGGACTTTAATATCTTGGATGATATTGTGCAGGTTTCTGATAAGGAATCTTTTTGTATAACAAGAAGGCTGTGCAGAGAAGAAGGGATATTTGCAGGCGGCTCTTCAGGCAGTGCAGTTGCGGGGACATTAAAATACCTTAAAGAAAACAACTTGGAAAATAAGCTTGCAGTTGTTATACTCCCTGATTCAGGCTCAAGATATCTAAGCAAGATATTTAACAATGATTGGATGCAGAAAAATGGAATGCTTGACTGCTCAGAACAGGATAAGGTTGGTGAGCTGTTGAAGCTTAAAGCAAGTAATGACGTTATTGCAGTAGGCAGGATGGACACAATTGAGAGCGTTATTTCAAGAATGAAAGAGGGTAATGTATCCCAGTTCCCGGTTGTTGATGACGGCAAGGTAATCGGGATGGTTAGCGAAACAGACTTATTGAACTATGTTGTAAGCGATCGCAGAAATATAAGCAAGCCTGTTGGGACAGTAGTTAATGTGAATGTTGCAATAGTTAACAGCGAGGCTAATCTAAATGACCTCTATGAGACGATTTTAAAGGACAGCGCTGTACTGGTTGTGGACAAGGAAAAAATAAGGGGGATAATAACCAAAATTGATCTTTTGGACTTTATGTGGAGGAAGTCAAAATGAAATACAAAAAAACCAATCATCGTTTAGGCACAAATGTAGTGCATGTTGGGCAGGAGCCGGACCCTTCAACAGGTGCAGTTGTACCGCCAATCTATATGACTTCCACTTATAAACAGGAAGGAGTTAACAAACATAAGGGATTTGATTATGGGAGGACAAGAAATCCAAATAGGGATAATTTAGAGCAATGTATAGCTTGCTTAGAAGATGCCAAATACGGCCTGGCGTACTCTTCCGGTATGGCTGCTTTGGATAATGTAATCCAGTCTCTTTTATGCAAAGACAGCTATATGCTTGTTTGTGATGATGTATATGGGGGAACTTTTAGACTGCTGGATAAGTCATTTAAAAAATGGGGATTGGTGTTTGATTTTATTGATATGGGCAACTTAGAACTCGTTGATGAAAAGTTATGGCTGAATCAGTATAAGAATAATATTACTTTGATGGAATCCCCAACAAACCCACTGCTGAAGATTATTGATATAAATGAAATTTCGCGAATTGCTGCAAAATATGGTTCTATTGTGGTTGTTGACAATACTTTTGCAACCCCATATTTTCAGAAACCACTAAATCTCGGGGCAGATGTTGTTGTTCACAGCACTACGAAGTATATTAATGGTCATAGCACAGTTATTGGTGGCGCAGTGGCATTAAATAGGAAAGACCTTTATAATGAATTTGAAGATTACAGAGAGTTAAAATTTAATCAGAATGCTCTTGGCGCAATCCCAAGCCCGTTTGATTGCTGGCTTATGCGGGAGAATATTAAAACCTTCCCGTTAAGGATGGAAAAACATCAGAAAAATGCATTTAAAATTGCTGAATTCCTAAGCAGCCATCCAAAAATTAAAAAGGTTATTTACCCGGGGCTCAATTCACATCCTCAGCATGAGTTAGCTAAGAAACAAATGTATGGTTTTGGTGGAATGGTAAGTTTTGATATAGGGTCATTCAGGGCTGCAGATAAATTTCTTAAGAAAATAAAGTTATTTACATTAGCGGAAAGTTTGGGTGGTGTTGAATCTTTAATAGAACATCCGGCTAAAATGACTCATGCCTCAATTCCTAAGGAGATAAGGGAGAAAAATGGGATTACAGATGGTTTAATCAGGGCTTCAGTTGGGATAGAGGATGCTGAGGATTTGATCGAAGATCTTGAACGGGCATTAAACAGCTAACTTTATTAATTCTATTTTTCCTAAGATAAATATGCAGCAGAAATTAGATCCAAAAGCGAGGTGGTTGTTTTTCTATAATTATTTCACTTCTTTTTTATTCTTTGTACTAATCATTCAAATTTGGGGAATTCCTCTAACTTATGACTCGGGTTACTTTGAAACTTATCTTTTTTACTTGTTTGTGTTTGTTGTACTTTTTATATATGGGGCTTTAGTATTGTCACAATTAGTTTATAGGAATTATAGTTATGAGTTGGTTAAAGAGGGATTTGTAGTCAGACGTGGCGTTATAGTAAAGGTTATCTCAACAATACCATATAGCAGAATACAGAATATTGACTTAAGGAGAGGCATTTTTGAAAGGGTTTTAGGGTTAACATCTGTAATGGTACAGACAGCAGGATTTTCTGCAGTAGCTACAAGCTATTCGAGGTGGAGTTATTTTGCAGAAGGTTATATACCGGGGTTAAGTCAAAAAAGCGCTGAAAAGCTTAGGTCTTTATTGTTTAAAAAAGTCAAGTCAAATAGAAGACAAGGCTTATAGTCCTTAGAAAATTTTATAATCTTAGTTTGAATTAATTATATAATGAAAAATATTCTAAGGGATTTGCTTCTTACTTTATTCTCTTCTTTTTTGCTTATTTTGGTAAGTTATGGGTTTGGGTTTCTGATATGGATTGCATTCGTTCCATTAAGTATTGTTTTTTACAATAATAAGAATAATTTTAAATTGGCAATATTCTTTGTTTTATTATTTATCCTTGTTGAAGCGCCCTTTTTTTATAATGTTGTAATATCAGAGGCATTTGTTTTTTACATTGGCGCAGTACTATATTCTTTTGTATTCTTTTTACTTTTATTTTCGCTTGTATTTTTGTTGAGCAGAAAATTTGAAGGCCGCATGGAGGTTTTTATCCTGCCATTGGCTTTTATGAGTTTGTTTATTTTGTTTGGCTATACAAAATATTTGAATTTTATTGTTAACTTTTCAATATTCCAGCCAAATATGAACCTAATTTTGAAATTTGTTGGCGATTATGGTTTACTCTTTCTAATCTTCTTGTTCAATTCTGCAGTGGCTTTTTATGTTATTAGAAAAGACAAAATTTATCTTGCTTTTATTTTAATAATATTGGGTTTAATAATTGTTAGCCCTCTTTACAATCCCGAGATACATCCTGAAAAAAGTTTAAAGGTTGCCTTAATACAGGGGAATTTTCCTCTTTCTTGGGAATGGAGAAAAAGTAATGTTGGCTCTGTATTTGAAGTTTATAAAAATATGACACTAGAAGCATCAAAATTTAATGTGGATTTAGTTGTTTGGCCGGAATATACTTTAATTGGGGATTTTGATTATGAGAATATTAAACTGCTGTCTGAGGATATTAATGCTACAATAATCCTTGGGATAGCCAATCATATGAACAATGAAAATTTCAAGGATTCCGCTTTAATTGTTTCAAAAGGATCTTTATTAAGCTATAATGCAAGTCATGTTTTTCCTGGTTTGCAAGATTATGCAGTACCGTCTAAAGAAAATCCCAAGTTGTTCAATGTTCAAGGATTTGATTTTGGTATTCTAATCTGTACAGAAGAAACAGTCAGTCATTTAAGCCGGGATTATGGCGCGGAAGATGCTGATCTTATTGTAAGCTTGTCCAATAACCAGCATTTTAATTATAAAGGATTAATGATGTCAAGCCTTTTTACAAGGATTGCTTCTTCCAAAACATCCAAGTATACAATAAGGGCAACAAACAACGGTATAACCCAGGTAATAGATCCAAATGGCAAAGTAATAAAGAGTCTTGAATCCAATAAGAGAGATTATTTGATAGCAACAATATCTACAAACAATGAAAAAACTATCTATAGTAAATATGGAAATTTCCTGTTATATTTGGTGTTGTTTATATTATTTATCCTAATAACAAGCAAGATTATTAAGAGAAATTAGCTAAATATGCTATTCTTTTACTTGCTTTCTCCTGATTAATCATTATTTCATCAATGGTATCGCGTATCTTCTTTTTAACAATGGAAATTGCGTTTCTAACATCCTCATTATTTGTTATGCAGGATCCTATTACTAACGAGTCTGCACCTGATTTTATTATCTCTGGTATTAACTCTAAATTAACCCCGCCGTCTACACTAATATTATAACCAGAAATAAAGTCAGAGAATAAGCTTATTTTTTTATTCACTTCTTTTTTATACTCTTGCCCTCCTTTTCCTGATGAAACACCCATGAAAAGAATATAGTCTGTTGCCTTCCATATTTCTTCCTGTATGCCTTCTAATAATGTTCCGGGTTCTATGGAAATCCCGGTTTTGTAGCCGCATTGTTTAATAAAAATAAGATTTTCCAACACTATTTTTTTTGCATTATTATCAATATCAAGTATTTTTTTCTTTAATGGGGCGTAGGCTATATTTTGTGCTATCTGAAATAAGTCATGTTCTTTTTTTGTTATGATCTCTAATGGCTTTTCTGGTTTTCTGTTTGATTCTATTGGCAGGATTATTCTTATTTTTTCTCTTTCTTTCCTGTCTATTTTGAAATTCATGAAATTAATATGTGGTAGCTGGTCATTTAACATAAAATGGAACTCAAACTCGGATTTTTCTCTTAATAATCCATAAACCTCAAGATATAATGGTGATAAGAACCTATTAATGTCTTTAACAAAGTTATCCCTTATAACATCAATATGTATATAATCGCAATTTTCAGCAATTTCAAATAAATTTCTGTAGTGCCTAGATTTATTTAAGGAGTTCTTATTTTTCTCAAGATCTTCTTCATACCCTAAAATAGAAACAGCCAGATTTATTTTAAATGGTTCTATCCTATCATGCATATAAAGCATGTAATCTTATAATTTTTAAGCTTTTGTTATTTATTGGCAAAGCTCTTTATAGAAATCTGGGGTTAGCTTAGCTCTTTTCAGGAATGCTTCTATGTTGGTTCTTTCAAAACTTTCATGGCTTAAACGTAATGCCACAAGTTCAGCCAGGTATTTTCTTCTTTTTTCTTGGTTATAGAGCACTTCATAGGATTCACTAACTTCACCCATTAATAGGCTAAGATCATAACTAAGCTTTTCTCTATCAAAACCTTCAGGCAGCTTTAACTTATTTATTGTGTCTGGATGTAGTTTTCTGGCTAAACTCCTATGCCTTCTTTTCAGCCTTTCTTCATAGTTGTGTCTTAGCAAGTCTCCAATCTCAACTTCTTCAAAACCAAGCATACCAAAGTAGTTCTTAACCATGCTTATAAGTAGGGCGGATTGTATTCTCTTAATTTAGCCCTCTCCGCTTCTCTTAAGGTTTTAACATAGGCAAGAGCATCTGCAAACCCAGCCATATAAAGATCCGTAATTAAAGCTTCGTTTTTTGAAAGTCCGCCTTGTACTTTAGCCTTTAAAATTTCTCTTGTTGCTTCTAATGCTTCCCAACTACCGGTGTTTAAACCGATTGCAGGGTCATTAAATATCTCCTCACATGTTCTTATAAGCGCAACTAATACTTCTGTTTTATTCGGTTTTTTTAATGGAACTATTCCTTCCTTTGGAATTTCTGGTTCTGGTGTACATTTTACTACATTGTTATTTGAATTTGTCATTTTATCCTCCTATTGTTTTAATTGATTCTCTATAAAACTTTCTGACATGCTCATCTGGTCCTGGAACATGTTTGACTAGTTCTGCTACTTCAGCGCCAGTCAATGGCTTTTTACTTATATGCCCTTCTGCCAGGGTACAGAAAAGGTCAAATGTTTCATGAGCTGGTTTCACATTGCCCCTCTTTTCATTAGCATATGCTGTAAAAAGTTCTCTCATTCCATCTTTATCATTAACACTATAAAGTCTTGCTACCTCTTCCACCATATCACTTATCGTTAATAGATATGTAAAACTGCCTCCTCGGGCTACAGCTTCTCTAATCCTTTCGCTTAAGTTTATAGCTTTCATTTTATTATCAATGTTGAATTTCTGCTAAAGCCGGATATTCTCCCCTATGTTCTCCCTTTAATCTGTCTATCTCTTCATGTAGGCTTTCAACGAATTCACGGCGCTTTCTATTAGCCCCTATAAAAGCCTCATAACAAGCTAATGCACTGGATAAATCTTTGGCGTTTGCTAATTCATAATGTGCATTTGCTTTCAGGAATCTTGATTCTCTCTCTATCCTCGCTTTCAGCCTCAAGCATCTGCTTACTGGATCAAGCTTAAGTAACTCTATTAATTTTTTCATTTTTTTACCTCCTTAATCATTACTTTTAATACTATATTATAAGCAGAGCTTCCTTATAAACCTTTCGTTTTGTTACTACTATAAAAAAGTGACATATGTTGCAAAACTTTAAATAGTATTAAAGGATGAAAATAGTAAAATGGCAAGAGTTGATTTTGTTCATTGCTAGTACTTTTTTCTTAGATTTTACTAATTTGGTGTTTTATAATCCAAAAGATATAAATAAAGTAGTAATTGAAAGAAAAGATACCCAATATTGTGTGGGGGAATTATGGCCGCAATCGTACATCGGTAGTATAGAGGCCTGTGGAGCCTTTGAGCGGAGTCCGACTCTCCGTTGCGGCCCTTAAATAAACATGAAAGTTAAAGACAAAAATTATAGGACAATCTGGATGGAGGGAAGCAATGTCCTTATGGTAGACCAGAATAAGCTTCCTTTTGAATTTAGTATTTATCTCTCTAAAGATTATATTGATACAATAAAGGCAATAAAATCAATGACTGTCCGAGGTGCAGGGGCTATAGGTGCAGCAGCCGGCTATGCTATGGCACAGGCTTTTATAGACGGTAAGGATTTATCTGAGGAAGAGTTTTTTTATCATGTAATTTATGCAGGTGAGTGTATTAAAAAATCAAGGCCGACAGCTCAAAATCTCTTTTATGCAGTTGACAGGGTTCTTAATGTTAATGGCTCTACGGTTGAAGAGGTTGTAAATAATGCAGTTTTAGAAGCGCAAAAAATAGCAGATGAGGATGCAGAGCAAAGCAGGGAAATTGGTAGGTATGGATCTGTTTTGATTAAGGAAAATGCAAAGATCTTAACACACTGTAATGCTGGTTGGTTAGCTTTTGTTGATTACGGCACAGCATTATCACCGATTTATATTGCTAAAGAACAAGGAAAAAATCCGTTTGTTTATGTTGATGAGACAAGGCCAAGAAGTCAGGGTGCTAGATTGACTGCATGGGAGTTATGCAATGAAGATATTGACCATAGAATAATATCAGATAATGCGGCTGCTTATTACATGTCCAAAGGCCTGGTTGATTTGGTTATAGTTGGTGCAGATAGAATAGCACTCAATGGTGATGTTGCTAATAAAATAGGAACCTTAGAAAAGGCGATATTAGCTAAGCATTATGGAATCCCGTTTTATGTTGCTGCTCCATTATCTACATTTGATGCAAATTGTAAATCAGGAAATGATATCCCAATAGAGGAAAGAAGTGAAGAAGAGGTGTTGTATCAAACCGGTTTAGACAGTGAAGGAAAACTAAGAAAAGTCTTGGTTGCTTCTCCTTGTTCTAAAGCATTAAATCCTGCTTTTGATATTACACCATCTGAAATTGTTACGGCAATAATTACAAATAAAGGAATAATTGAACCTAGAGAAAATTTAATATTGGAGTTATTTATATCTTAATAATATGGAAGTATTAAATGCTAAAGGAACCAGGGACTATAGTGGGGAAGAAGCGATAATCAGAGAGAGAATTGTTAAGTTATTAAGAAGTATATTTGAGATGTATGGCTTTTCTCCTTTAGATGGTCCAATACTGGAAAGATATGAAACCTTGTCTGCAAAGTATGCTGGTGGCGCAGAGATACTTAAGGAAACCTTTAGACTTGTAGATCAGGGCAAGAGAGATCTGGGATTAAGGTATGATTTAACTGTTCCTTTGGCCAGATTTTTGGCAATGAATCCACAAACTAAACTGCCATTTAAAAGATACCAGATTGGCAAGGTGTTTAGGGATGGTCCTGTAAGCTCAAACAGGATAAGGGAGTTTACACAATGTGATGTTGATATAGTCGGGACTCGTTCATTAGCTGCAGATGCGGAAATGCTGGCAATTGCCTATGAGTTTCTAACTAAGATAGGAATAAAGCCTATAATAAAGGTAAATAACAGAAAAGTGCTAAATACAATAATTGATGATTGTGGTATTGAAAAAGAGTCAAGAGATTTTGTTATACTTGCAATAGATAAGTTTGATAAAATAGAAGAAAAAGGCGTTAAAGAAGAATTATTTGCTAAAGGGATTCCACCAGATAAAATCATTAAGCTGTTTAAATTACTAAAATCAGATAACTTAAAATTAAGTGATGAACAAGGATTGATTGAATTAAAAGAAGTATTAAAATTTGCAGGACTGTTTGGTGTTAAGAATATCAAGGTTGATTATTCTTTGGCAAGAGGGCTTGCATACTATACGGGTACTGTATTCGAGGTTTATGCTGGGGATGTTAAAGAAGCCATAACTGCGGGTGGGAGATATGACAAAATGATAGGTGAGTTTATGGGCTCAGGCAGTTATCCTGCAGTTGGAATTTCATTTGGCCTTGAGAGAGTATCTAACTTAGTATTGAATTCCAAGAATCCTGGGGTTTATACAGAATCAAAAACAGTTACTACGGTTTATATTATCCCAATAGGTATTTTTGATGAAGCAGTTAATGTTTTAAATGAGCTAAGAAAAGCAGGCATTAACTCTGATATTGACTTGAGCAATCGAGGGATTAGCAGGAATCTTGATTATGCAGACAAATTAAAAATACCTTATGTCCTGTTCATTGGGAAACAAGAGTTATCTAAGAATAAATTTAAACTTCGTGATATGAGAACAGGCAAGGAAGAATTGTTTAGCATAAAGAATTTGATTAAAAAATTAACGGAATAATTTTATGTCTGATGTTGTTATAACCAATGAAGAGAATTTGCTGAAGGCTTTAAAATACGTCTTTGATAATCTTGAGGTTCCTGATTTAAAAGATAAAATAGTTTTAATAAAGCCAAATACAAATACACCGGATCCGCCACCAGGTTCTACTGCGCCGGATTTGCTTGATGCAACAATAAAGATAGTCAAGGAATTTAGCCCAAAAAAAATAATTGTTGGCGATAAAAGCATGTCTTCTTTATCAACAATTGAGGTTGTTAAAAAAATAGGGATAATAGACGTTTGCAAGGAAAATAATGTGGAGTTTCTTGATTTTGATGACTGCAAGTGGGTTAAGGTTGACAACAGGAACTTTGACGGGTGGTCAATAGGATTTAGCTATTCAAAAATATTTGATGAAGTAGATTATGTTATTTCTTTAGTAATATGTAAAACCCATTGGACTGCAAGATTTACAATGGCTTTGAAGGGGCAGGTTGGAATAACTAATGATAACGACAGAGAACAATTGCCACATGGCCGCGATATGGATGATTTATTTGGGCAGATGGTTGCAGAGATTTCAACTGTTAAAAAACCCGATTTGGTAATTATGGATGCAAGAAAAAGCTTTGTTGAAGGAGGCCCTAATCAAGGTGCATTGAAGGAAGCAGGTTTGATTGTTGGAAGTAAAGACCCTATTGCAAATGATATGGTGGGTATTGCAATCTTAAGGATGTTGGGAACAACAAAAATCCTAGAAAAAACAAAAATAGAGGATTTAATACAAATAAAACAGGCAATAAAACTTAAGGTTGGGAATTCTAGTATAGATGATATAAATCTTATTGGTAATGAAAAGTTAATTAAAAAAATAAAGAAAAAATTATATTAGTTTAGGGCAATTTCTTTTTTTGGAAAATGTTTGTTTGTTTCTTCCTTGATAACTTCCCAGTGTAATTTCACAAGTTTCTTTATCGTTGGGTCATTTGTGTTTAGTTTAAATAATTTCGCTTTACCTATATCCCTAGTATGTATAACTGCACTGTTTTTTAGGAGCGTTTTCCATGCTCGTATAAACGAGGTCCACCCTACACCCGCACCTTCTGCTATTTCAGTCATCGAATAATCAAAATCCTTACCAAGTATTAAAAAGTTTATAATCCTAACCAGCGGGGTATCTCCAAAGTATTTCACAAATATGCTTTCTTTAACCATAATACTTTGTTTGGATTATAACTATTTAAATATTTTGTAATTCATTATAGAATAAATTTATATTTGGAAATGAATTCTTGATAGACAATTAAAATGAATAAGAAAATTATAAAAGTTAAAGTTAAAACAAATTCAAAAGAAAACAAAATTGAAAAAAAAGATGAAGTTTATCTTGTCTTTGTAAAATCCTCACCAGAA
>JACPNI010000125.1 GCA_016185555.1 Candidatus Woesearchaeota archaeon
CAGACTTGGGAATTCCTGTCGGCAATATGCATGGCACAGTTTCAAGAATTTATTCCACAGACTTAGATTCAACTGTTGAAGCATTTAAGGCTTTATTTTTAAGAGAAGAAGAAAGGCAGATTTGGGGTTAATAGTTCATTCAACTTTTTGGGTTTCTTCTAACTTCAAAACATTCTGTTTCGTTTCTTTAACTAACATTTCCAAATCTTTTAGTATTTTATCCTTATCACCCAAAGTTATAAAATAACTAAACCGTGAAGGCGTGGTATTAGATGTACGAAGATGCACATAACGATGCTTGTCCCCTTTAGGGTTTTGGTTATTTTCATAACAGTAACATATTCCATAACCATCTATAGGACCTTTAACTGATTTTTCTATAGTGGCTGATTCATCAACTTTTTCCTTAACTTTTAAATCCTTAGTATACTCTTGAGCATATAAAATCTCATACCCTGCTTGTTTCATATACTCTGAATTCTTAAGTAAGTCAAATAGCTTTTTTCCTTCGATTTCTATTCCCAATTCAATTTTATTCATATTGCACCCCAAATAATTTAATTAAAATATATTTGAAATCTAGTTTAACTAATTTAAATAGATTATTAAGATAAGAAATATAAGTTAAAAACCTTAAATAATCATCTATTCTGTTTCGGGTGTCTCTACTAATTTTAATCCTTTTCTGGTTCTTATTTGGGTGATTACTTTTTGCTGCAATAATTCTGGCAGTTTCTCAAATACCTGATCCGAGATAAAGTAACTGCCTCTCCCGCCAGTCGCACTTCTTAAATCCGAAGCTAATCCAAACATCTCCGCTACTGGTAGTTTTGCCATCACAACTATCCTATCGCCTTCCTGCTCCATGCTTAAAAGCTGGCCTCTTTTATTTGATATTAGCTTTGACAGATCGCCCATATAACTTCCCGGAGCTTCTATCTGCATTATTTGCATTGGCTCATACAGCACAGCTTTGCCATCTAACATTGCCATCCTTATTGCATCTCTTATTGCCGGCAGTACTTGTGCTGGTCCCCTATGTATAGCATCTTCATGAAGCTTACAGTCGTTTAATATAACATTCATTTTTACACATGGCTCACGCGCTAAAACTCCATTCTCCATTACTTCTTCAAAACCATCCATAACCATTTCTATTACTTCTCCAATATGAACAATTCCTCTTGTATCATCAACTAAAAGATTCCCTCTATATGCTTCTTGAATATTTCTTGCCGCTTTCATTGACATACCCAAAGCTTCAAATTTTTTGAAAGTTTCCATATCTTTCTTTTTAATTCTCATTTCCGGGATATTACCAGCTTTGATCTCTGAATATATATTCTCATTCAATGGCTCAACTGAAAAATAAAATTTGTTATGCTTATTTGGGCTCTTTCCTTCAATCTCTTGGGATTTTTTCAGTACTGTCTCCCGATAAACAACAATAGGATTACTTGTTACAACTTCAAGATGCTTTTCTGTTTTGATCCTATTCTCAATAACTTCTAAATGCAGCTCACCCATCCCGGATATTAAGTTCTCACCAGTTTCTTCATTTATTTTAATAACAATACTTGGGTCTTCTTTATTTACCTGTTTTAAAACTTCAACTAATCTTGGAAGGTCAGCGGGGCTTTTTGCGTCTATAGACTTTGTAACTACAGGTTCAAAGATGTGTTTTATTGCTTCAAATTGTTCAATTGGTGAAGTTGAAACAGTTTCACCTGCAAAAGTATTTTTTAAACCAACTAAACCAACAATATTCCCGGGATAAGCCTCATCTACAGATATTCTTTGAGCACCTTTGTAAATAGAAACCTGCTGCAGTCTTACTTCTTTTTTTGCGCCATTTAAATACAAATCCTGACCTTGTCTAACTGTACCAGAAAATAATCTTCCGGCTGCCACTTCCCCAGCATGCTTGTCAATAACTATTTTTGTAACAACAAAAGCAACCGGGCCATTTGGATCGCAATTAACTAATGCCTGTCCAACTTCAGATTCTAATTCACCATGCCATATCTTTGGAATCCTGTATATTTGTGCTTGTTTTGGATTCGGATGGTGGTGAACAGACATATTAAGGATTATATTATGCAGTGGCGCCTTCTTTGCAAGCTCTTTGTATGTATCATTAGTATATGCATCAATAACATCCTTAAACGTAATCCCTGTTTTTTTCATATAAGGAACAGATAAAGCCCACTTATGGAATGCAGAACCGAAAGCAACACTTCCATCTGCAACATTTACCCCCCACTTATCTTTGTATTCTTGGGGTGCAATATTCCTAATAAAATTATTTACATTTGTAATAACCTTCATAAACCTTTCTTGCATCTGTTCTGGTGTTAATTTAACTTCTTTGATTAGCCTGTCAACCTTGTTTATGAAAAGAACTGGCTTGACTAATTCCTTTAATGCCTGTCTTAAAACTGTTTCAGTTTGTGGCATAATCCCTTCTACTGCGCATACAAGAACAATAGCACCATCAATTGCTCTCATTGCCCTTGTAACATCACCGCCAAAATCAACATGCCCCGGAGTATCGATTAAATTAATAAGATATTCTTCACCATCAAGCTCATGGATCATAGAAACATTAGCAGCATCAATTGTAATTCCTCTTGCTATTTCATCCTCATGAAAATCCAGAACTAACTGTTTTCCTGCCAACTCTTCGGAAATCATTCCGGCACCTGCTAGGAGATTATCTGAAAACGTTGTATTATGTATAAACATTCCTTCTGCTACAAAATTATGATTTTCTGGAACTGTAAAATCATAGACAAACTCTTCATTAATGGTCTCTAAAGACTTAACTTCTATAAATGCAATATCCCCATTAAGAACTTTGTTTAGTTTTTCTAAGGAAATATTTCTTTGTTTACAAAATCTAACTATTTTATCAGAGCTCAAATTAAAGTTTCTTGTTAAACCGTTATTTTCAACAGCTACTAAGTCCGAGACTTGACTGCCAACGATTCTCTCAGCTTTTAGTTGTGCTTTTAAGGACTTTCCTTCTAGACCAAATCCAATTTCCTTTACAAAATTAACTAAAGATAAACCACTTAAACTAATAGTATTATCTATTTCGATAATAGGAATACAACCAAATTTCAATAAGAATAAACTAAGGTCTTTAATCATTTGATTGCTTGCTGAAGTTATTGTTATTGCACTTCTGCTCTTTTCAACTGAACCATCTGTATCAAAATAGCCTCTCAAGAACATTGAAGAATATTCTTTTGGTGATTTCATTAAAAAATCTGACACTCTAATGTTATGACTTTTTTTGCCTTTAATTGGATAATCAAATAATGAATTTAATAACTCTATCAAGGTCAAATTAGCAACTATTTCTGGTGTTCTATTACTATAATTCCTAAAGGTGACCTCAATACCGACCTCATTGCATAAATCAACAAACTTTTTCCCTAATTCTGGCTTTCCCACAATAAACTTTTTATTAGACCCATCACCAAATAATAATCCAGTTAAATAATAGAAGTTTTTAAAATTTTGAGGTAGTTTTATTGAATTTGAATTCTTACCTCTTTGAGCACCATTCCTAAATACCATGCTATTGATATTATCATAAACTTCTTCTAATCCTATATTGAATAATTGTGATATTTCAAGTAAATCCTTTAAAAGATACCTATTTTTCAAAGCGCCATGATAGAGTGATTTATGTTTTAACCCCGTATTTATTTGCCTGCAAACCTCTTTAATGCCTAGGTTTAAGATACCGTTTTTTATTTTTTTACCAAACTCTTCCTTTAGAATAGCATAAAATCTTTTATCTTTTAATTTCAATAAAATCCCTTGTTTTATATTTAAATCACTTTCTGTATTCAGATTCCTAGAACATACAACTCTATCACCTAATTTAATTTCACTAGCTTCTTTCTCTACAAAGTCTAGGTTATTATAAACAATAAATTTATGTTCTGGAGTTGTCGCTACTGTAAACCCATTTCTTAATTTAACTCTTATTAAAGTGCCACCCTTTAACTTCCATGCTAGAGAAATTGGCTTAATTTCTGTTTTCCCAGTTCCTTTATTTAATGAAAATACATTTAGACCTAGCTTACCGGTGTCATAAATAACGTGATCATTAGTTTCTTCAAATCTAATTCCTTTATTCTCTGCAAGGTCAAATAGTTTTTGTGCATTGACGATTGTTCCATTACCTAATACAATTCTAGAATCTCCACTAATGCACTTCCCATGATCAATATGTGCGCACGTACAGATATTTCTAATTCTCTCCGGATACTGCATCAACCTTGTTACTTTTTCAGCTAAATTATCTGCCATATTATTCTAATCCCCTCATACTATAACTTTTGATTTTAAAATCGTAAGTTATTTAAACCTTTTCTTCTGAAAAATTTCAATTTAATATCGGAGAGAACAAATATGGGATTAGAAAATTTTGAAGATTATAAAAAGAAAGATTATCAAGTAATGTATTCAGCACGTAGTTCTGCCTACCGTTTTGATGGCTCTGATCAAGATAAACCGACACTCCCCAATATAACACTAATAGAGGCTTATATGTTGGGTGAAAAGTGGATAAGACATGCTGAAACTGTATGTGGTGCGGTAATTTTTAACACTATAACTGGCGAATATATTAATTTAAGCAAAGCAAGAGATTCTTTGGAAGAAGGAATAAGGAATTACGGTATGTATGGTATTGTTTTGCCTTTAATAGAAAAAATTATTAGTTATGAAGAAGGCATGAACGATGTGGCAAAAAGCTTATGTGAAAAGATTGGACTAGAACATAAAAAGTTAGGGTCTCCCTTTCCAGACATAGAAACTTTTAAATAAAAACTTCTTTTTCAATTTGCTATGCTAGGTGATAAAGAGGTTAAAAAGAATTTTAGAAAAATCATTGGGGGTTATGGGGTAAAAAATGGAATTGCTAGCAAGAAAAAAAGGAGATAGAATTTTTACAGATTATAGTGCATTGGAAAGAGAGGTTAAGAAAAAAAGTTTAGAGGATATTGGAATATTAATTTACTATGCTTTTAATTGGCGAACAAGAATAGGTCCATTTGTGGGAGCTGATCTTTTTATGGCTAACTCTGGGGTGAGAGATGTTGCAGGGGCTTTATATAGTGCAGGCTTAAAAAATATAAGAGTCGTTTTAGGAACTTGGAATCCTAATTTCGATTTTAGACATGCAAAATTAGAAGGAAAGATACCTGAAGTTTTTGGAATAGGTAGCTTGCAAATTAATTCTGCCGATGCTTACCAAAAAATTTTCCAAGCTTTGAGTTTGGAAGCTAATCGACCACTAATAATTGGAGGTGGTCCACATGCAATATACGCCCCTTGGAAATATTTCAATCTTGGAGGAAAGGTCGAAAATGGGGTCGATATTGTTGTTAAAGGAGAGCAGAATGTAACTTTACAGTTGATGAATGTATTACTTGAGTATCGAACAAAAAAGGGTTCTATGCTAGAGGCTTTTTATTCGGCACGAAAAGATAATGCTATCTTTGATATCCCGGGTTTGATGTATATTGCAGAAGATAGGAGTCACCTAATTGATACAGGAGTACCACAATTAATTGGAAACTATGATGAATTACCATTAGAGATTATAGGGCTTAGCTTACTTGAGAGTAAACATAAAAATAAAGGATTGGATTGTTATCCAGCACAACTTGATAGATTATCTAAAAACGGCCTTAAGTCAGTCTCTACTTTAATGAGCCGGGGGTGTAACTTACGATGTTCATACTGTCCTATTCCTGCACAGCAACAATTTACTTTAAGATCTAAGAGTCCAGAAAGAATTATAACTGATTTAACAACTATAATCGCGAGAACAGGTATAACTTCTTTTTTTGGTACAGATGACAATGCTGCCTTTAGTAGGGAGAATCTTGAGAAGCAGTATGGCATAATGGCTAATGCAGACCTCGGCAATAAAATATTTTATGGGACAGAAATGACAGAAGGACAATTATGGATAAATAGAGACTTAATACCTCTTTTAAGGAAAGGAGGATTAAGGGCAATATGGTTTGGAATTGAAGATTTAACCAAAACTTTAGTAAAAAAAGGTCAATCGGTTGAGAAAACAGAAGAGCTATTTGGGCTTTTAAATAAAAATGGAATTTATCCCATGCCTATGTTGATGCACTATGATGGACAGAAATTTACTGGTGATGAAAAAAATTTAGGATTACAGGATCAAATTGAATTTTTGCGGTCTTGTGGGGCTAAAACAATGCAGGTTACTTATCTTAGTCCATCAACAGGAAGCAAAGATGAAGATCGTGACTTTTTGTCCGGAAAAGTCTTTAGAAAGATTGGAAGCTTAGTTATTGAAGATAGACATTTTGATGGAACTCACGTAGTTTCCACAGATGAAGCAGATGTTCTAGAGCGTCAAAGAAATATAATCAATGCTTACCGTAGTTTCTATAATGCAAAAAACTTTATTAGGGAATTAGTGGCATCATTCTCGAGAGGAGAAGCTTTTAGCAAATATAATCCTGCATGGTTTCAACTTAGGGGGATCATGGCAGCGAAGGCAACCAAGCGAGGACTTAAAGAATACATGGACGCTTTAGGTACTGGCGAATTTGAAAGATACGATTCCCCACCAACGAGCCAGATCTCTATTAAAACTGTTCTTAAAAATTAATAACTGATAAAAAAAATTTGTTTTGGATTATGAAAAATGATAATAAACAGATACCTTAACTTAGTTAGCATATAGAAACTTTTAAATAAAAACTTCTTTTTCAATTTGCTATGCTAAGTGATAAAGAGGTTAAAAAAGAATTTAGAAAAAAGGCCTGGAAAAATCCCGAAGAATATTATGCTGTTTCTGTTTTAAAGGAGAACGGATTTAAAAGGAGTACATGCAAAAAATGCGGTAAACCATTTTGGAGTGTAGTTAATTCTCTTTTTTGTGGAGACCCTGCCTGTTCTGGCGGATTTAGGTTTATTGAATCCACACCAGCAAAAAAACCAATGGATTACATTAAGACCTGGGAGACATTTGCTAGCCTGTTTAAGAAAATGGGTTATACTCCGATTAAAAGATACCCTGTAGTTGCCAGATGGAGGGATGATACTGATTTTGTCCAGGCAAGCATTTATGATTTTCAGCCTTTTGTTGTTTCAGGGGAAGTAAAACCGCCAGCAAATCCTTTAGTAGTCCCGCAATTTTGTTTAAGATTTAATGACATAGATAATGTCGGCATTACCGGTGCGCATTATACTGGATTTATTATGATCGGGCAGCATGCCTTTATGCCAAAAGAAGAATGGGATCAGGCAAAATACTTTGGAGATATATATAACTGGCTGAAAAAAGGTCTTGGATTGCCCAATGAAGAAATAACATTTCATGAAGATGCATGGGCAGGTGGTGGAAATTTTGGCCCTTGCATGGAGTATTTTTCAAGAGGTCTTGAGCTTGGCAATCAAGTTTACATGCTTTATGAAGTGACGCCAAGCGGTTACAAAGAGCTTAATTTGAAAGTTCTTGACATGGGCATGGGGCATGAAAGAAATTCTTGGTTTACTCAAGGAAAATCAACAAGCTATGAAACTACATTTCCAACTGTTGTGAAAAAGTTGTATGAAATAACAGGGGTCAAAGTAGATGAAAAATTAATGGAAAAATTCCTGCCTTATTCTTCTTACTTAAATGTTGATGAAGTA
>JACPNI010000128.1 GCA_016185555.1 Candidatus Woesearchaeota archaeon
TCAGGAAGCCCGTAAAATGCCACCATGACGCGTCACGCGACAACGACACGCGCAGGATTTATAAATAACGCCGCTTTAATCCTTTCTAATCAGGTTAAAAAATATATTGAAGACCAAACTGGAAAATGATACTAACATATAAGATTAAGCATAATAAAAACTTTGAAAGAGAATTAGAGCTTGCTAAGAAGGTTGCTGAATTTGGATTAGCAACAAGAAGCATAACAAGCAAAGATGTAAAACATATTGGATTAAAGTCTATGATTACTAATCAAATCCTAAAAAAATATTCTAAGAATAAGAAACTAAAAAATATTAATTCTGTTAAATTAACCATTCCTAATCAGGGGATAAAACTAATTCAGGGGAAAATATACATTCCTTGCTTAAAATTGTCTTTAGAGATTTGGTTTGATAAAGGATTTCAAAAAATAAACCAGATTGAAATAGGAAAAGAATTTGCTTCTATTTCAGTTAATTATAATGAACCTAAAAATTATATTCCAGAAAACATAATTGGGGTTGATAGAAACACAACCAAGCATTCTTTGGTTGCTTCAAACCTTAGTACCGGGAAAGTTCTGAAACTTGGCAAAGAATGTAATCATATCCATAACAAATACAAACATATAAGAAAAAGTTTGCAGGAGAAAGGAAAACTTAAAAAATTAAAATCAATAAAACAGCGAGAGAAACACATTATAAAAAATATTAATCATAAAATAACAACAAAACTCATTCTTGAAGCAGTAAAAGTGAAAGGAGGAGTCGTGCTTGAAAATCTAAAAGATATCAGACAAACTGCTAAAACAAGAAGGAAACAAAGGTATTCCTTAAACTCTTGGAGTTATTATCAGCAGGAACGAATGTTGATATACAAAGCCAAAAAGTATGGAGTTCCAGTTTTCTATGTTGAACCGGAATACACATCCCAAAGATGTTCCTGTTGTGGTCATATAGAAAAAGCAAACAGAAAACAAAAGCTTTTCCAATGCAGGAAATGTGGAGAAGTAGAGAATGCCGATGTTAATGCAGGTTTCAATATAGCGTATAAATATCAAAAAGGCATATCTCAATTTGATATAGAAAGGGATATATCAAAAGGGAACACTGATACCCCTAAAGAAGCTCTGCTCATGAAACCAGGCAACTTTAGAACCCAATTACTTTAGTGGGGGTGTGTCAGAAAGATTTATAAACAGTCACAAGCAGTTAAAACTTAATCGTATTTAGAGGTAGGAAACTAATTCTAGATGCGGTTTATTAGATTAGATATATAGGAGAGTGTAATCAAATGTACGGTGGAAGTAGAGAAAGGTTTGGTGGTCCAAGAAGGGACAGTGGATTTAGAGACAGCGGATTTGCCCCTGTAAAGGTTGGCGATGAGCTTGAAGTAACAATTGAGGCTGTCGGAGAAAAGGGAGACGGCATAGCTAAGGTAAAAGGATTTGTATTATTTATTCCTGGAACTAAGGCTGGTGAGACAGTTAAGGTAAGAGTTAATAAGGTCCTAAGGAAGGTAGGTTTTGCAGAAGTTATAGGTGCTTCTGATAAAAAAGCTTCTGAAGAAGAAACCCAAGAGGAAGATTCTGAAGAAGAAACCTCAGAAGAATCTGAAGAAGAAACCCAAGAGGAGCCTCAAGAAGAGACATCTGAAGAGTCTTACGAGGATTCAGAAGAATTCTAATCCTTAAATTCTATTTTTTCTTTTTCTTTTTCTTCATACAAAAATTATATAAATCATTAGCTTTCGGTTAGTCTGTAAGATGCAAGAAAGAATATGGACTGAGAAGTATCGACCAATTTCATTTAAAGATATTGTTGGTCAGATTGAGATAGTCAAAAGAATAAAAGCTATGATTGAGCAAAAGAATCTGACAAATCTTCTTTTTGCAGGTCCGGCTGGTGTGGGCAAGACTTCTTTAATACTTGCAGCAGCCAGGGAACTTTATGGTGATTCTTGGAGGCAAAATATCTTAAACCTCAACGCGTCAGATGATCGTGGTATAGACATTATAAGGAATGAAGTTAAGGATTTTGCAAGAACCAAGTCTTTAGGAGATATTCCTTTTAAAATTTGCATTCTTGATGAAGCTGATTCATTGACAAAAGAAGCCCAGCAGGCATTAAGAAGGACAATGGAGGACTTCAGCAATACGTGCAGGTTTTGTTTGATTGCAAATTATTCAAGTAAGATAATTGACCCCATACAAAGCCGGTGTGCAGTTTTTAGATTTAAACCATTAACAAAAGATGAGGTTGAACAGATTATTAAAAAGATTGCATCAGAAGAAAAAATTAAGCTAGATAAGAATGTAACTGGAATTCTTTATGATATTTCTGAAGGGGATGTGAGAAAACTTGAGAATATTATGCAGAGCTGTTCCAGCATTAGCGACGAGATAAATGAAAAAATAATTTATGATGTTGTAAGTGCAGCTAAGCCAAAGGATTTAATTGATGTTCTTAGATTTGCAAGTCAAGGCCAGTTTATAAAAGCAAAAGAAAAATTAATTGAAATAATGCTGCAAAATGGTTTATCAGGATTGGATGTAATAAAGCAAATACAGAAAGAGATTTGGAACCTTAGTATTTCTGATGAAAGTAAGTTGTCTATGATTGAGAAATGCGGTGAAATTGAGTTTAGGATGGTTGAAGGCTCTGATGAATTTGTACAGCTTGAAGCTTTGCTAGCATCTCTGATAAATAAGAAATAAGATGTTGCTAATTGATAAATACAAACCAAAGGAATATAAAGATTTATTGGGACAAGCGAAGGCTTTAAAAAATTTGCATGATTTTGTCGCTGATTTTAAGAAATTTAAACAGAAGTCTGCACTGGTCTATGGTCCTCCCGGTATAGGCAAAACAATATCGATAAAAAAATTAGCTGAAAAACTTGATTTGGAAATTATTGAACTGAATGCATCGGACTTCAGGAATAAAGAGGCTATTGAAAGAATTATTGGCGGTTCTATAATGCAAAGATCCTTGTTTAATAGGAGCAAATTGATCCTTATTGATGAGGTCGATGGAATTTCCGGGAATGAAGATCGAGGGGGGTTAGTAGAA
>JACPNI010000017.1 GCA_016185555.1 Candidatus Woesearchaeota archaeon
ATAGTAGTAATAAAACGAAAGGTTTAAATAGGATAGATAATAACCCATGGAAAATAATAATGTGAGGTTCAATACGATGATATTAACAAAGTATCGATTTGGAAGTAGAAGAGGATTATTTAAAATTGAAGACTATGAATCTAATCCAGTTGTAAGAGAATTTCTTGAATCTGCTAATTTAGCCCATAAAGAACGAGGTATGCCATTAACTATTGCAGAAGAGAATACTACTTTAGCTGATAGTGAAGGTAAATATACGGGTCTTATTTGGTCAAGGAAGGGATATGAACAAAGTAGTATGGTGTTATGTTATCGAAAGGATAATCGGAGCCTTGAAAAAGTAGCAGTAAAAGGATGTTTTGTATATAATATTTTTCCTAAGGATCAAGCTCAATTGGAACTAGAAGGAAGAGTTGCTTTTATTGCTGTAAAAGCCGGAGTAAAACCATTTATAAGTGGGGACGATCTTTCCAACAAAAGGTTTTTAGAAGTTCTTGGTTTTAATTTTAATAATCCGGAGTTTCACGGAGAAGAAGATCTCCCACAAGCGACATACAAAGGAGAACAATTGCAAGTTGTAAGACTCGCTAATGTTGATGAACGTCTAAAACACTGGTACCATATCGGACTAATATCAGATAGATGGAATAAATCTCTTGATAAAAAAATACAATAATTATTAGTTTTATAATGTTTGGAAATTATTTTATATCCTATTTTTCTCTCAAAAAGCTTTTAAACTTCATCAAAGGTAAAATATATAAACCAAATGAGGCTATGTGAAAAGATAATGGAAATTTATACTGTTGGAGGCTTTAGTGAAGTTGGTAGGAATATGACTGCCATTAAGGTTGGCGGTGATACAATAATCCTTGATATGGGTCTTTACCTCCCTAAAATTATTGATTTTGAGGAAGAGGGTGGCGAAAGAAAATTACTTGATGCTGAATCACTTATTAAGATAGGTGCAATACCAAATGACCGAGTTCTTGATCATATAAAAGATAGCGTTAGGGCTATAGTTATCGGACATTGCCATCTGGATCATCTGGGCGCTGCCCCTTATTTAGCAAATAAATATAATGCACCCATAATAGGCACACCCTATACAATCCAGGTTCTTAAAAAAGCAGTGTCTGATGAAGCAGATGCATTAAAGATTAAAAATCATTTCGAGGTTGTAGAGTCTAATTCAAGCTATAAAGCTGGCAACATTGAGATTGAGCTTGTGCATATAACGCATAGTACACCTCAAAGTACAATGGTTGTGCTGCATACTGAAGAAGGGGTTGTGGTTTATGCAAACGATTTCAAATTCGATAATCATCCAGTATTAGAAAAAGAACCAAATTACCATAGACTTAAGCAGCTTGGAGAAAAAGGTGTCAAGGCATTGATAGTCGAATCACTATATGCACATGAGCATAGGAAAACACCAAGTGAAAGAGTGGCAAAAGAGATGCTTAAAGAGGTCTTACTGGATACAAAGAATAATAACAATGGTGTTTTTGTAACTACATTTGCTTCCCATATTGCCAGGTTAGATAGTATTGTTGAACATGGGAAGAAAATGGGCCGGAAAGTAGTATTTTTAGGAAGAAGCCTTGCAAAATACGTAAATGCAGCTGAGGATATAAAGCTCGTTAATTTTTCTAAAAATGTTGATATAGTTGGCTATAAACGTAAAGTCAAGAAAAAATTAAAGATAATAGATAAAAAAGGAAGAGAAAATTATTTGGTTGTGTGCACTGGAAACCAAGCAGAGCCAGGATCAATATTAAATGAAATAGCTTCTGACAATTTGCCATTAAAGTTCAGGCCGGATGACAGTGTAATCTTTTCTTCAAGAACAATTCCAGTTCCAATTAATATTAAGAATAGAGAAAGACTTGAAAATACACTTAAAAAGAAAAAAGTCAGAATATTTAAAGAGGTTCATGTAAGTGGTCATGCAAGCAGAGAAGATTTTAGGGATCTAATAGATATGTTAAAACCAGAACACATATTCCCTTCCCATGGTCCAGAAGAGCTACAGAAGAATCTGGCAGATTTAGCTAAAGAAATGGGTTATAGCTTAGGTAAGAATGTTCATCTAAGCAAGAACGGTGAAAGATTTGAGATTAAAAGTTAGGTATTGTATCCATCTTAAGCCATTAAAGCAGCTTCCCTTGCATTTTCTTGTATATATTTAAAGCTTAATGCATAGGGGCAAATTATCGTTGCTTTGCTAGGTTTATTTTTCTTTCTGTCGATGTAATAACAGCTTAATCTCACAGAAAAATCATTGCCTATGTTACCAGAGATATCACCGTCCTTAAGAGACTGCCATAGGATTCTTTTTTTCTGGTCTGTTACTGATATTATAATTGAAATATTACTTTTACTTCCTTCCATATCCTCGATGTCTGTATCGCTAAGCTCTATGGTTCCATTGCAGTGGCTATGAAAATCCCCAATCTCGCTAATATAGGTCAGAAACTTAAGATTTTTCTTTAGCCTCTGTTCTCTCATTGTCTTAAGCTTTACTTCAGTATACTTCCTGTCTGCGCTTTGGTAAGGCACAGCATATTCCACTACATACTTGTTGCTTCCTACTTTATGCCCCAATAATATACCCAGGCATTCCTTCCTATAAACTTCTATAGCTGAGATGATTATATTTACAAATGCTGCTTCTGATATATATACTTTCATTTTGACCCGTTTATGCTGTTCATTTTAATTGTAATCTTATGAAAAAACACCTCAATTTAAGAATAATAGATTTTAAGCATCTTTTGGGTTATATATACTTTTCGAAAATCTTTATAAAGTACTATTTATTAGTAGTTACAAAACGAAAGGTTTATAAACGTTTAAGCGCTAATCTAGGGCACGATACTAGGATACAGAGGACTTTTGCCTGAATCATATTTTAAAGAGAGTTCTATATTAGATGAATCCACAACCAGTGCTATTGAAATTGATAACCTAACAAAAGGCGTATTAAAACTGGAAGGAAGGATGGATTCTTGGGATGACATTTATGTTGCAAAGAATGCTGCTACATTAACCGGGAGATCTTTCATACTTAACTTACTAAGAAATCCTTTATTATCAGTAAAAGAAGTAAAAGAAAAACAAGAAGGATTGGCTGAGATAAGATCTAACGATAAATTAAGAGAAGGCATTGAAAAGCTATTAGAACAAATTAAAGGTTATGAGAAAGATGCTGAAGAATTTATGCATCATGGGGGTGGTTTTTTCTCTTATGATAGTTATGAAAATCAAAGAGGTGCCAGAACACTTATATGTGAACTGCCTTTATTGGCAAAAGAGCTTCCAACTCCAGAATCTAATTATTTAAAAAGATTGAAACAAGACCTTGAAAACCTAAATGGTTCTGCAGTAAGAAAACTGGCTGAAGGTCCAATATTCAGAAGACTATTTAAAAAACAAGTTAGGGGATTAAGGGAATTAATACAAAATCCAGAATTAGTATCACCACTTCCATTTAATCCATTTCATATCAAGACTACGACTACATTGTTAGGAGCAATAATCCCGGTGGCTGCTTTATTAGGAGGATACTATGCTGGAGGTGGAAATTTTAATCCACAAAGTAACCTGGAAATGAAAGAGATAGAGATAGCTGTTGTTGGTTCTACTATTGTTTTTCTTATTGGTGGAATTGCAGGTAAAATGATTGGAAACAGCAGAGACAGAAAAAACTTCTTTAGGCCTATGATTGAGAGATTTACAAATGAGGCTGAGGCAAAAACTGCGTATATAGCAATTGGAAGATTAGATGAATTAATGACTTACGATAAATTTGGAAAACAGTTACCAAGGTCATGCATTCCTGAGGTTTTTGATTCGCCAAAGCATCATTTTACAGCTAGAAATTTAATAAACCCAGTTCAGTGCAAATATATTAAAGATTATGTTCCAAATGATGTTGAGTTTGGTGTTAATGGCCAGAGATTGACTTTTCTAACAGGTCCCAATAGTGGCGGTAAGACCTCATTAGGAAAATCAATTGCACAGGCCCAAGTGTTAGCTCAGATTGGTTGTTATGTTCCGGCTGATTATGCAAGAATAAGCTTAGCAGATCATATTTTTTATCAGGTCGGGAGAAACGATAACTTAGGGGATAAAGAAGGCGGTCTTGGAACTCAATTTGAACAAACAAAAGAAATATTATTTACAAGCACACCAAGAAGTTTAGTTATTATAGATGACCTAATAGAAGGAACAACTTTTAATGAGAAAACAAGGCATACCCGAAATCAGTTATGTGGATTCTTGCATAAAAGAGCAAATACGGTTTATATAAGCCATCATCATGAATTAGCCCAGGAGTTTATGAGGCAAGGTATAGGAGATTACTGGCAGGTTGAGTTTGATGGAAATAAACCTACACATAAAATAATTCCTGGGATATCAACAAACAGTCATTCTGATGAGGTTGCAAGAAGAGTCGGGTTTGATGAAGAAGCTATAACAGCACACCTTATAGAAACAGGATATTTGCAAGAAGGACAGAAATTAACCGATATAGGACAACATGGCACTTAAAGATATAGTTGATAGGCTGTATGTGGGTTTAATGGGCGATAGAGTTAATCTGGCAAGTAAAATAATATTTGCAGCTAGCACATATAGTCTTATATATGGTATAAACCATAAAACACTTCCATCCTTCCTCTTTGGTTATTTGGGAGGTTACCTAAGTGTTTCATGTTTTGCTTATACAACGGCTGGTTCAGGTACTTTAAGATATTACAATAGAACTTCAAAACATATTAAACAATTCAGGAGATTAGATCCAGGATTTGCCAAAACCCTTATTGAAGGAACAGAAAATAGAAAATTCACAGGTTATTGTCAATTACAAGGTATGTACCTGGCTGCAAAAAAATATGGTCAGCTAGATGTATTTTATGAAGCTAAAAAGAAGTATTCAAAAAACATAATACCAAACTTCTAATGATCATAATGTGAAGCCATTGATTGAGGGAGATGATCCCCTGTTTTTAGACCAATATTTAAGGGCAAACTTTTATTAATGTATAATTTTTAGTCCTTATGATGAAAAAAGGGGCGTTATCTTTATTTTTTATATTATTGCTTTTTATAATTCTTGCTCAGAGAGATGTTTTTAGTAATGAGAATAAGATAGAGCAAGTTGTTTTAGAATCTTTAGCCAATAATTCTAATGTTGAGGTTATAGTTGAACTAAAAGAGCCTCAGAAAACCAGAACAATAAATGAGGTAGCAGTTCGTGAACTAAGAAAAAACCAGCAAGAAAATATAGTTGATTCTTTAAATGATAATGAATTCAAGGAAAATTACCATTATGAGAATGCGATGAATGGCCTTTCAGGCAATGTATCAATTGAAGGCCTTCAAAAGCTTGCAAATAATCCAGATGTAAAGTTTATTTATCTAAATAAAGTAAGGCATATTGCATTAAATCAATCCACACCATTGGTAAATGCTACTGTTGTTAGACAAAAAATAATTGGCAGTTTTAATTTAACAGGCGAGGGTATTGGTGTATGTATACTTGATTCCGGTTTAAACTATAGCCATTCAGCTTTTGGTGGTTGCAGCAATAGCACCTTCTTAAATGGAAGTTGCAAAAGAGTCCCTAATGGGTATGACATGGTTAATAACGATAGTGATCCATATGATGATAATGGCCATGGAACCCATGTAGCCGGGATAATTGGTGCAAATGATACAACTACATTTGGTGTTGCTCCAAGCGCTTTGCTCATCCCAATAAAAGTATGTAATTCTGGTGGCAGTTGTTCTGATAGCAATATAATAAAGGGATTTGATTGGTGTATTGGAAATAGGTCAAATCCAAATTTCAATATATCTGTAATAAGCATGAGCTTGGGAG
>JACPNI010000127.1 GCA_016185555.1 Candidatus Woesearchaeota archaeon
TGATTTTAATTACTTGTTTCCAAGAGAAGGAAAAGTCGCGAGGTTCTATGCGTATTCGGGTAGGGCTTTCCTGGATTGCGGTGGGTATCCGCGGGGCTCTAATTACGAGTTTGGGGTACGTGTCGCGAAAATTTTTTCATGAGGACAATTTTATATAGTACTCTGCATAGAAAGTTTTAAATTAGTTCTTCTTAAGGTTAGAGCTATGATTAGTGATCTTTCAGTAGTTGTTGGTGTAGATTCTAAGTATGATGATGAGGAATCAGAAGAAAGGGAAAAGCTTGCTGATAAAATAGAAGAAAAAGGCTACAATGTAGAAAGAACTTCTGTTGCTTGGCCAAGGGATCATTACGTTTTTATTGGTGGCAATTATCTTATCAGGAAGGAAATAGGGTCCTGCGGGGAAGGTGGTTATTTTCATGCATCAAGAAATTTTGTTCTTGTTTCAGAGAGATTAAATCTAAAGGAGAATAAGCCAGATTTAAAAAAAACATTTTCTGCAGTGGAAAAATATTATCCTGATAAAAGGATTCATATTATTCCAACAGGTTATGATCATGAAAGGATTATACCTTTTGTAAAAGACCCTAATTTTGAGGATCATATTGACCTTACATGTTTATTGATCCATTCAAAAAAACTATTGATAGTGGACCAGAGCTTTTATGATGGTCTTTCTTTTGAATTTGTTAAAAGGATATTTACAAATATTGCAGAATCTGAAGATCTCAGTCTTGAGTTTTACAAGCCATCAAACAGAAAATTAAGTTTTGAATATTACCCATTAAACTGCCTAGTTTTGCCTTATAGGGATAGCGAGATTGTTTTTGTTAACAAAAGAGCGCATTCTTTAATTAAACTGCTTAAGAAATATAATCTGGAAGTTGTGAGTATCACTATGAACAAGGCTCCTGAACTGGGTGGATCTATAAGATGCTGCACTAATATAAAAGATAATACTAAAACATTAGATGACCTGCTGGATTATGATAACGATGGCTATTAATTTTGTTTTCCCTGTTTTAAGGCAATCTTTGCAAACTATTTTAGTTATCAGAAGTTTTCTTAAGAGAATAGTAAGCAAAATATGCAAACACTAGTGAAGAGATTCCAGCCACGATTGCTTTTGGATATTCTCCTTTGGAAGCAGACTCAACCGCGTTATATAATGCATAACAACTGGGAAGAGCAAGAGTAATGGCAAATGTCTTCCTAAACCTGTTCCTGAATTTGCTATCTGTTAAAAATCTTTCAGTTGTTTTATTTCCAATGATTAGGTCTTCTAATTTTTTGATCATTCGTATTTACGTGACTAGCGACTTTATTTAAGCTTTTTGTTGTTTTAAGGCAATCTTTGCAAGAACTTTCTGGTGCATATTTTTAAGGAACTCAATCTTATCTTCCATCTTAAGTATGTCAGTATAACCCTGCAGTATAATGTTAAATGCAAATGGTGTTGGTATTGTAGTGAATATTTCTTTAACTTTTATATCCCCTTTTTCTATTCCCTCTAATACCAATCTTGTATCTGCAATATCCATTAAGTCTTCTAAAACTTCTCTTCTTGCTTCCTTCAATATGCAGAAATCATTTGAAATTCTTTTTAAAGCGCTCATTAGTATCATTGAGCTTACCTGCTGCCTTCCAACTCGTTTAATATGCCCTTTATAGCTTCTGAGTATCATTAAAGCCCTTGTAGCGCAGTGCCTGAACCTTCTTTTCATAACTTCAGTCTGGTCTATAGCCAGGGCAAGTACTTTGTCTATTTCTTTGGATTTAATCAAAGCAAGTATCTCAGCAGGCTGCACTATTTTGTTTTTAGGTAGTGCAACATAAAAACCATTGTCATTTATTCCTATTTCAACATCAAAGTGCTTTTTTCTTGAAACTGCATAAGCAAAAGCCCTTGACAAACAATCATTTACCCTTCTTCCATATAAAGTATGAAATACAATATACTTTTTCTTGTTTTCTTCATAGTTTTCAATAATTATTTTTTTATCGCTGGGGATTTCTGCATAATTAAACTGCTCTTCAAAGTATTCATATATTGCGTTTGCTGCATTTTCATCAACATAAAGATATTTGTTAATAAACGCCAGAATTTCATTTTTAGTTTTTCCGGATTTGAATTTCTCTTCCATCAGCCTTCTGAATTTTCCAATCTCCAATGACAAGTCAAACGATAAGGGTAGCATTTCAGAAAACCAGCTTGGAACTGTTGGAGGTCTTCCGGAGCTTGCTTTAACCTGAGCAACCATGCCACGGGAGAACTTAAATTCATAGGTATTCCCGCCTAAAACAAAAACATCACCGGTTCTCAGCTTTTCCAGGAACGATTCGTCTATAGAGCCAATGGGCTGGTTTCCTATTTTAACCTGCACAAATGTCTCATCAGGGATTGTGCCTACATTTGTCATGTAAATCACCCTTCCAAGCCTTCCTTTTCTTCCAATTAGTCCGGTTTCTTCATCATGCCATATCTTAGCATAAACATGCCTTTCCTCTAAAGAAACATATCTTCCGGCCAGATATTCTATAATTTCCATAAATGTTTTTTTATCTAAATCTTTATAGCAGTAGCTTCTTTTTATCAGCCTGAATAAATCATCAATATGGATTTGCTGTGAGACTGCTATGCCATCAATCTGCTGTGCAAGAACATCAAGGCAGTTTGTTGGAATATGAATTTTATCTATTTTCCTCTCAAGGGCGCTTTTTAGTATTAGTGAGCATTCTACCAGATCATCCCTGTCAAGAACAATAATCCTGCCTTTTATTGTATCATGTAAGGCATGCCCGCTCCTTCCAAGCCTTTGAAGTGCACGTGCTACTGATTTTGGAGACCCAAGACAAATAACTAAGTCAATATAGCCGATATCAATGCCTAATTCTAATGATGTGCTTGAAACAATAACCTTTAATTTTCCAGCTCTTAGTCTTTCTTCTATATCATACCTTGATTCCCTTGATAATGAACCATGGTGTGCCCCGATATTTTCTGTATAGTTCTTGGGAAACTTATTCTTTAAATGATCAACAACCCTTTCAGTTGCGCTTCTTGTGTTTGTAAATATTAGTGTTGTTTTATGCTCCTGAATTAATTTGTCAATTAGCAAATAAAGTTTATCTGAAGTTTCCTGATGAGTTGTATGAATAAAATCTTTTAATGGAGAAATAACCTGCAGGTCCAGTTGCTTTTGAAATCTTACATCTACTATGTTGCAATCATTTTCCTTTCCATTTTTATAACCAACTAAAAATTTTGCTATTTCTTCTAATGGCGAAATGGTTGCACTTAAACCAACCCTGCACATATGTTGTGTTAATTCAGCTAATCTTTCTACAGATAAAGATAAATGAACTCCCCTTTTATTCTCTGCAAGGCTGTGGATTTCATCTAAAATAAGCCATTCAACATTTTTTAGATGTTCTACAAATTTAGATGAAGATAAAACCAATGCCAAGGACTCAGGCGTCGTGATAAGGATATGCGGGGGCTTTCTGAGCATTGAACTTCTTTCAGTTTGTGAAGTATCACCTGTTCTAACACCGATTCTAATTCCAAGGTCTTTTCCTGCAAGTTCGTTAATCTCTTCCAAAGGCTTCTTAAGATTAACTTCTATGTCTTTAGTTAATGCCTTTAATGGGCTTGTATAAACACAATAAATCCTGTCTTCTAAAATTCCTTTTTCAGATAGCCCTATTAATTCATTAATAATTGCA
>JACPNI010000134.1 GCA_016185555.1 Candidatus Woesearchaeota archaeon
AGGAATTTGCAAAAGAAAAAGCATATACTGTAAGATTTAGCTATATTAGTGCACCGGCCTATATGCTAATGATAACTGCACCCGATTATAAAATTGGAGAGAAAATCCTTGAAGAAGTCAGCAGCCTTATAGTAACGGAAATTAAAAAAGCAGGTGGTGAAGGCAGTTTCACAAAAGAATGAATAAAATACTGAGATGCATTAAATGTTTGACGTATACACTCAATAACAAGTGTCCTCAATGTAACTCCGATTGCCATTCAACAAGACCGGCTAAGTTTTCACCTGAGGACAAATATGGGGAATATAGAAGGAAAGCAAGGGGGCTAAATAATGACTTATAAAATAAAGCAATTGGAAAAGATTAGTTTAAACAAACCAGTTATGATAGAAGGCCTTCCCGGCATAGGTAATGTCGGTAAGATTGCTGTAGATTTTATTATAGATGCCGTTAAAGCAAAAAAATTTATTGAAATATACTCTTATAACTTCCCCCATGCTGTTTTTGTAAATGAAAAAAACATGGTTGAACTGCCGATAATAGAGCTGTATTATAAAAAGCTTAAAGAAAATGATTTAATAATACTTGCAGGGGATATACAGCCAATTGATGAAGCATCCTGTTATGAATTCTGCGATAAGGTTCTGGATATATTCCAGGAATTGAAAGGAAGCGAGATTATCACAATCGGCGGCATAGGATTACAACAAATTCCAAAAGAACCAAAGGTATATTGCACTGCAAACAATAAAAAAATTATTGAAAAATACAAATCAAAAAGTTTAAGCAATAATATTTATGGCGTTGTTGGTCCAATCATCGGTGTTTCCGGATTGCTTGTCGGTCTTGCACAGCTGAGGAATATTCCTGCAATAGCGATACTTGCTGAAACCTTTGGGCATCCAACCTATCTTGGGATAAGAGGCGCAAGAGGCGTCTTAAAGGTGCTTAATGAAAAGCTTGATATCAGGATAGATTTAAGTAAGCTTGATGAAGAAATAACTGAAATTGAAAAGGAAATCAAAACCAAAACAAAAGAATTCTCACAACTGCAGGGTAAAAAGGAAAAGAAAAGCGAGACTAATTATATCGGTTAAAGTTTAGTTTTTCTTTTTAGATAATTTATTAGCTAACGATTTTAAAAGTTTTAATGCTTTTTTATCCTTCTTTTTAATAAGAAAATAATACAACAATGCCCCAAATATCGGAGCTATAAAAATAAACAAGATCCAAAGGGCTTTTTCTGTATCAGTTTTAAATGATCGCTTTAAGCAATCTGTGATAACTATGAATAGAAAGAAAAACAATAGAATTCCTGCTATTAAGGTAAGGATTAATAATACAATAAAAATAATGGTTTCTGTTTCTAAACCAACCATATAACTCATTAAAACTATATCATTTATAATTATTTCTAAAAAATGTATTAAAATTCTTTAAGACTTTTTTGTTCTTTAATTTTTAATTTATTATCTCTATTCAACATGATTACCTTAGCTATCATCCCCAACTTAATTTTTAGGGTCCGCAGCATAGAAAAAAGCATATAAAGGTTATTCTTTAAGGGGTTAAGTAAAAATGAGTAAGAGAGATTATAGGGTAAAAACACCACGCACTAATATCAGGATACTACAAGCGCATCTAAAAATCGCAATGTTTATATATTACTTAGTATATATTAAGTAATACAATGGAAACTATAACTATTAAGATGGAAGACAGGATGTTAGTAGAGATCGACCAAAAACTTGGGGAACATAGATATAGCACTCGAACAGAATTTATTAGAGATGCAATCAGAGAAAAGCTTTCTGAGCTTGAAAAAGAGCAAGTATTGAAGCTCCTATCACAACTAAAGGGTGTTTCAAAAAGAAAAACAAGCGATGTGGAGTTGCATGCTGCACGTGATAAAGCTTTTGATATTATTAAAAATAAGTTCAACATTGAATAATATCTTGGGGCCTTTTTGGTTTGGTAATATCTAACAATTTTTTAAAGTGACTATCTAAGGTTACTAACACCGCTTTATTATCCCGAGCAATAATGGCGTGCAAAACATCACCTTTTGGAATGTTTCTTTTTAATGATAAGTCTTTTGCTTTTCTCATTTGTTTTTCTGTCGACTCTATAAATATAAGAATTGGCTTAATTTTCTCAAATAGTTTTTCTATTTCATAAGATTGGTAGCTAATTACACCAAGTTCCAATATTACAATATCAGAATAAACTACTTTATCATTATTTTCAACGATTTTATCAAGCAACCTATGCACCAAATCCCCTTTTGGCAAATTAGGTTCATTCCTATTTTCGAAGAAATCCAGCCAAATTGATGTATCAAAATAATATTTTTTTGTCATATAAAGCGTAGGATATTTCCTTATTTTTATAGTTGTCGAGCACTCAGCAGAATATAGATTTTAAAAAATCCAGTTAGAACTCTTTAAGGCTTTTTTGTTCTTTAATTTTATGAGCATTATCTAACTCAACAGAACCATAAACACCATCATAGCCGGGATTAATTTTTAATTTATTTTCCCTATTCAATAATATTACTTGAGCTAATTTTTCATCAATAACTTTCTTTAAATCTTCCAGAGAAACATTTAATAAAATATTAAATTCACTACCGAAATTCTTTATTAATAAATTATATACTGCCCAAACTTTTTTTGAACCTAGTTGATTTATACCATAAACGGCTGCTATCAATTCTGTTAAAGGAATTAAACTTTTAAATGAAACTGCCTTTTTTGGTTCATAACCTTCTGGTTTCTTTGCTAATTCTTCTATTCTTTCCAAGACACCTACTGTTAAAGGTGATTTACATTTAGGACATATATTATTTAATTTCATAGCCTCTTTAGGATCAAAAGAAACATTACAATTTCTATGACCGGTAAAATGATATTTTCCATACCACGGTTCAACCTCAATTGTTTCTTTTAATCCATTACTCGTTCTTATTGCATTAATTATATCTTTATATTTTAAATCACAATCAAAAACTGTAGCTTCTCTTCCTAATCTCCAAGGCCAAAAAGCATGTGCATCGCTAAAACTCACTAAATTAATATCTTCATCTAAACGCCAAAGCATTGGAGGATTTGCAGACATTCCTGTTTCAACTGCATGAATATATTTAGCTTTTTCTTGAAAACAATCTTTAATAGAATCAAATCCTGATTTGCTTCCAAATAAACCGAAATAGGGAGTAAGACAATGCGCAGGAATTATCTCTATATCTTTACTTATATTATTCATCATATCAACTAGTTCAATACTGGAAAATCCAAAGATTGGCCTGCCATCGTAATCAAGCCTTCCTTTTTTACTTAAAGCATCTATAATTTGATCAGAAACTTCACCATTTGGGGAGAAGATTAAATGATGTACTCTTCTGCCTTTCCCGCCTTGAGTATACATTAAAGATATTTCTGTTTGCCAAAGAAAGGGGTAATTTGTTTTTGTTCTTAAGATTCCATGTTCATCTTCTGTTAATTTTTGTTTTATCTCTTGATTCCATTTTGGATGTTGCATATCTCCAGTACCTAAAAGACTAAGACCTTTAACCCTTGCCCATTTTTCAAGATTTTCGATATTTATGTTCTTACTACAAGCCCTTGCGTATCTGGAATGTATTTGTAAGTCCGCTATTATTTGCATGCAAGTTTCTAGAAATCAAAAGTATATAAAGATAATTAAAGAATAAAGTCTATTTTAAAGTATTAAATTAACTATGGTTTTGCTATCCTCCATAAATTATTAAAATACAATCTGTAGTTATCAGCAATTTCTTGTGAATGAATTAGTACAGCAATTGGTTTTTTATCAAAAGCGATCTGAAGCACTCGATCTTGACAAATATCCACATTAGAAGGCAGAGGAAATTTAACGAACCTAGCCTCAATTAAATCTGGAATATTCTTCATAAAATGAGATTTCTTAAAATCCTCTAAAGTTATCCCTTTAAATTTAATATTAATCTTTTTAAAATAAACAAATAATTTTCTATAGAAATTATCTACCTCTTCTGCATATTCCTTACTATAAACATAAAAAAATAAAACTGGTTCTGATTTTTTTGCATTTGCCAATAATACTTCATAAGCAGTTCTTATACCTTTAAACCCGATGAAAATACTAGCTTCTTCTCTTTCAGCAGGTTCCTTAAGTTGCTCTAATCTTGGAATAATTTTATTTAGTTTTTCTTTATTCTCCTCTAATTGTGCTTCCTGCTTCTCTAAAAACTCATACAATCTTCTTGGCTCTACAGCTTGAAAATACTTTGTTTTTTCTTTAATAATAAAACCAACTAGACCTTTGTTAATAAGCCTCTGCAGAACTTCATAGATTTTAGAATAGGAAATACCAGACTTTTTAACTATGGGGCCAACTGTAGTAGACCCCAATCCAAGCATTGCAAGGTAAACTTTTGCTTCTCCCCCCGTCAATCCAAGCTCTTTAAGTTCTTCTATCATTATATACCCCTTAAGGAGGTGATAATATATAAAAGTATGTTACTACTTTAAAAATATAACAATTAATGGAAATTTAAAATGAAAAGAAAAAAACTAATGGGAACTGTATTGGCTGGAGCTTTGACCCTTACTGGTTGTGCTGTTTCCCCATATGAATATCAAGGCATTATTAATGAAGAGTTTGTAAAATTTGAATCGACTTCTCTTTTAGGGCTGCTTAGAGCAAATAGGTTGCTAGTTAGAAAACCAGATGGAAGGACTATAATATACCTTGATAGCTATGGAAATGACCTGAAATTAGACTATATTCTTATTAAAAATACCTCAGATGAACCAGCAATATATGAATCAATAACACATGAAGGAGAAATAGATAAAAAAGTTATAGAATTAGCACAAACAATTTTTGATTATTATCTGAAATTAATAGATGAAGCAAAAAAGAAAGAAGATTATGAAAAACAAATGAAAGAAGTAAAAAGAGTGGAAGAAATATTGAAGATTTTGAAACAATAAATTGGCATGAAATTAACCAGATAAAATGGACAACAAAAACATGGAAAGTTATAAGCTAGTTGAAAAGTATGAAAGTCACCCAATAGTGAAGCATGTAATTACAGGAGAAACTACTTTCAGAAAGGAAATATTAGACTTTTATGATTCTTGGGATTATATTTCTTTTAAAAGGGCTAAAAATTCAGCAAA
>JACPNI010000135.1 GCA_016185555.1 Candidatus Woesearchaeota archaeon
GTGCAATGATCCTGTACCAGGCAATAACTTTGCATAAGGGCATAAAACCCTTGAATGACCATCTGAAAAGCACTTTACAACAACTTCAATAGGTTTTAGGTCTAAGGCCATATTTTCCAAGCCCGACTTAGTTCTTCCAAATCCTGTGCAAGTTAATTTTTCTGTTGAAACCAATTTTGTCATTTTGTTCCCCCATAATTATTTTAATAGTATATTTTATGAGCAGAACTTCTTTATAAGCCTTTCGTTTTTTACCACTATTAAATGGTTATAGTAAAGTGATAGGTTGTGCTTTCAATAAGGATTACAAAACATTTTTATATTAATGTAAACCTAATAAGCACTACAATGGCAGATGAAAAAATAACATTGCCCGGATCTGGCGGGGGATTGATAAGATATTTTGATGAATATAAGAGTAAAATAGAATTTGGTCCATGGGTTGTTGTTGGTGCCATAATTGTTGTTATAATGTTTGAATTTGTATTGTATTCATTCTACTAAAATGTTTCCAGGTATTGATCAAAGAGCCCTAAAGCAGGCTATGAAGAAGATGGGCATAAAGGAAGAGGTTATAGAAGCCTCTGAGGTAATTATTAAATGCAAAGATAAAGAATTAATTATTAAGAATCCTAAGGTAAGCAAAGTTAATATGATGGGGCAGGAAACGTTGCAGATTTCGGGTGAGATTCATGAAAAAGAGTTAAGCATATTCAGTGAAGAGGATATAAAAACTATTATGGAACAGGCAAAATGTTCAAGGGAAGAAGCTGTCAATGCCCTTAAAAAAGAAAATGATATTGCAGCAGCTATATTGTCATTAACAGGATAATTTTTGTAAAATGATTGAAGAAGAAGTAGACAGCGCATATGGGCAATTGCAAAGAGCAGACCATCTCCTTTATGTTACTTTAAAGTATACAAGAACCGGGGATATAATAAAAAATACAATCAAGAGGCTGATAACAACTTTTGATTATGCGGTTCTGGAAATCCTTGAAGTGGCAAAAGATAATAAAAAAATAAAGGAGATACCATTTTCACCAATTGCCAGATGTGATTTCCTGCTTAAGGTGTTTCCAAAGAATAAGGAGATTAAATCTTATTATGATCTTTATTTCTTAATGAAGAAAATAGACAAATCAAAGTTTAAGGTTAGGGAAGAATACAGAAAAAACGTAACATTAATAACCGATGATATAGAGGTTAATGTAGAGACTCTTAAAGGCTACTATCTAAACGTTAAGATCTTTGTGGAATTTGCCAAGGCTTATGGAAGGGATAACAAATGACGAAGTATATTGCGATTTTAAGCGGCAAGGGCGGAGCAGGAAAGAGCACATCTTCTATTAATCTTGGCACAGCATTGAATTATTTTGGCAAAGATGTTACTATAGTTGATGCAAATCTAACAACACCAAATATAGGGATTTACCTTGGTGTACCCGTTGTTCCTATAAATATCCATCATGTATTGCAAGGGAAGAATCACATATCTGAGGCTGTTTACTTACATACTTCTGGCACTAAAATTGTTCCTGGAAGCATTTCCTTAAAGGATTTGAAAACTACCAATCCATTGAATCTTAAAAGGGTATTAAGAGGGCTTTACGGAACTACAGATATAGTTCTTATTGATTCAGCTGCAGGACTTGGAAGAGATACTTTACTGGCTGTTGATGCATGTGACAGTTCTATTATTGTTACAAATCCTGAATTGCCAGCTATAACAGATGCGCTTAAAACAATTAAAGTTGTTGAAGAGATGGGCAAAAAAGTCTTGGGTGTTATATTAACCAGGACTAAAGAGAATAATTTTGATTTGTCTATAAAAAATATTGAGTCGATACTTGGGAAACCAGTAATATCAAGAATTCCAGAAGATAAGGCTGTCAGGGAAGCATTAATAAGAAAAGATCCTGTTGTTTTGACGCATCCGGATAGTTTAGCTTCAATTGAATACAAAAGACTTGCTGCTTTATTGCTTGGAAGAAAATACCAGCCAGAGCAAAAAAAAGAAGAGACAAAAGGTTTCTTTGAAAGGCTTTTTGAAAGGTTTAAGAAATAAGATCTAGCTTAACCTGCACGTTAAGTGAAATTAATTTTGGCGGTCACAAGACTTTTATATCTCTTATTATCCTATTAGATTTATGCAAGCAAAAAAAGAATTCATGCAAAAAGCAATAGAACTTGCTAAGGAATCTGCAAAAAATGGAGATTATGCTTTAGGTGCAGTAATTGTAAAAGAGGATGAGATTATTGCTACAGGAACAACCAATTTAAAGCATGAAAATGACCCAACAGTTCATGCTGAAATTGTTTCTATAAGGAACGCCTGCAAGAAGTTAAATTCAAAATACTTAGACGGGTGTATTCTTTACACTACACATGAACCTTGTCCTATGTGTGCATCTGCTGCGATTTGGGCAAAAATGAAGGGAATTGTTTTTGGAGCTTTTCTTGAAGATGCAAAGCAAAGACAAGGAAAGAATTTCTCATGGAGACAGATTGATATATCATGCAAAGATATTCTTAAAAAAGGTACTCCAAAAATTGAATTGGTTGAAGGATTTCTTAGAGATGAATGTCTAAAGTTGTTTGACTTTTCACAGTAAGACCACCAAAAATATTAGGGAACTTATTTTTTCTTTAGAAATCTAATTATCTCATCTTTAAATTTTATAAAATCAGATAATTTATTGAGATTTTCAAATACAAGTTCATCTTGGACATCGCCATATTTATGAACAAGAATATTTCTAAATCCTTTCATATTATCCAGGTTGTTTTTGGTTTTTTCTGAAATTATTCCTTTCTTTCTAATCTTATCAAACATGCCTGTTTCATCTTCAGGTATTCCAAGCTTTAGATCTTTGACAATAATTGTGCATATATCAATTATGCATTCTATTGTAATTTGTAAAAGTCGTTCACATGCCCTTCTTTTTTCAATCAGGTTAATATAATCTTTAATGCTATTTGGGTTTATTCTTCTTAGTTCTTCCAAATATCCCATCATTTCATCTATCTTTATTAGCACTCTTTCTTTATCTATCATGTTACAGTTTCCATGCTGTTAAGGTATGCATCATATATCTTCTTATAGAATCCGAATTCTTTTATAGTGGCAAATGCAATATCGTATAGCATATCCTCGTTCTTGCACAGTAGTCTCCTGCCTTCTCTTAGTACCCTTTTTCTGACATATACCGGAAGTTGCTGAAATACCTGGATGTCTATATTGGTTGGAACAAGCGAAGAGTATTTTAATCTTTTTTTAGCCATTCTTAGGTTATTATATTTTTTATCCAGGATTATGCATAAATCAATATCCCTATACTTTTCTCCTCTAGCATAAGAACCAAAAAGGAATACTGCTATTACTTCTTTATCTTTTTTTATACTATCATAAAATCTTTTTCCGACAATCTCTTTAAGCGTTTTCATTTTTTATTAACTCTCTCTTTCCTTCTTTATAAAATACATTAATTGCCAGTTAAAAAATAGCCTTTTATTCTTTATAAGTATTTCTGGAGGTTCGGTTATGGACAGCGTCTTCTGTTAGTTCCATACGTTAGTTTCAATCAAGAAAACGCCAAAAATATTCGAGGAACTATTTTTTTGTATTACATCCTACAAATACGTTGTCATCATAATGATTCTTAATAGCATTATAGATGAACAAAATATCTTTCTCAGAAACAGGTCTAAAATGCCAAGCATCTGTTCCCACATTAACCATATTAGGTTTTACTTTCCAAAGACCATGAATATGGCCAGTAATATTGAACTTGTCTGGAATGCCATTAACAGGATAATGATTCAGATAACAATCAATATTACCAACTCTTAAATCCATTTCTTCTTTTATATCACCAAAATATTTTGCTAATAGGTTCAATTTATCTTCATCATAATTACCAATAATTAGAATTCGGTTTTGACATTTTACCAGTTCTAATAATCTAACTCCTTCTCCATCCACTGCAACGTCTCCAAGATGGTACAGTTCATCATTAGGTTGTACAATATCGTTTAGATTTCTGATAATTGTATCATTCTGTTCCTGGACACTTTTAAATGGTCTAAAGAAAGGATTAAAATCTCCAATTCTTGTTTCATTCAAATGCCAATCTGATGTAAAATATTTTGCCACATACTAATTGTTAATAGACTCTATGTATAAGCTTTTCTATTTCAGGGCCCTTGTTCGATTGAAAGAGGGATATCACTGCTCATTTGTAGCAGCCAATACTGTCTTTCTTAATTGCACAAAACTTCTATCGGCTGCATCAAGCACATCAGATATAATATGCATCTGCTCTAAGCTGCCTCTGGCCAGGTATTGAAGTATCTTATCTAGTTTATCATTCTTATAGAATGTGTCATGGGAAACCTCTGCCCATGCGTGTTGCAGTATTGTCCTTAATTGCAACTCACCTTCCAGCTCA
>JACPNI010000132.1 GCA_016185555.1 Candidatus Woesearchaeota archaeon
AAGCATGGTTTCATTATCTTGGTTAGAGATATTTAAGCAGGCTTTATATTGCCAGTTTGTATTCCACCAGTCCCAGTTAGGTTCAAATGTTCCCTGTGGTGTCTGTAACCTTATTTTCCAGTCAATAGTGTTTCCCTTCTTTGCTATTGATTTTGTTCCTACTATTTTTATTCTGTATTGCTTGTTTGCTTCTAATGTAAAACCACCTGGATTCCAGGGCTCAAATGTTGTGTAGTATTCTGTATTTGTTCCTGTTTGTATTGTTGTACAGTTATCATAATGTGATATGCTTTGATTTGGATTAGTAATATCATAAGGATTGCATGTTGTCTGGTATACTGGAACTATTCTTGAATTATTTTTTTCTATTTCCAGGTGAAAATCTGCTAAATCCTGAGCACCCGGGGCCTTTACATACCATTTTGTAAAATCATTAGAACTCAGAGTTATACTTGATGGGGTTGGATTCTTTATTTTTATAAGGGCATAACAATTAATCAAACATTCAGCTGTATTCTCTTCTAATGTTAAGAAATCAGATTCTGAGTATGGTGCTGAAACTGGTTTAATAAAATATATTGAAGCCGTTAATAAAAAGATTAAAGCAAAAATTACGCCTAAAACAGTAACTCCCTTTTTATTCACTTTTCTCCCCCATTTCTTAAAATAAATTATTTGAATAAAAATAAAATTGGTTTATATGTATTATTGTTTTTTAGAACATATGTACTATCCCGATGTTATTACAAAAGGAAACCTCAATTATCATTTACTTAACAAATCGCCAATAGTTAGTACATCGCTTCTAGCTTCTTGTTTTTTCTGTTTATTATCAGTATCTAAATCACCCTTAATGATAAGACTCATCTTAAAAAAACGTTCCAATTTTCTTGCAAGATTTAAATCCGGTTCAATAGCCCTTGATTCAATCTTGTGTATAACAGACTCTTTTTCTGCAATTGCTTTTGCTAATTCTTCCTGGGTCATTTTCCTCTTCTCACGGGCATTCTTTATCCTAATATTATAATCCGAGACTATGGATTCAACAGCCTCTTCTCTCTTTTCAACTGTTTTCTTTTTTTCTACAGGCCTTAAATTACTTCCTGCATGCCCTAAAACCTTCCCGAATTTTCCACACCCTTCACAAACATTCAGTTTAGAACCTTCTATAACAGCCATAAAAAGATATGCATTCCTTCCACAAATATCGCACCCCATATTCATCACTCCCTGCACAAATCTGGTTTTTCTTCATAAGTAGGACATATCCTGGACAAGATCTTCTCTTTTCTCTGCAGACCTTCAAACTTCTGGTCATCTATTATTAATGTCGGTGTCAAAGTTACATTAAATGCCTCTTTGATTATTGGAACCAGGGGCTCTTCGTCAAAATCAGCATCAAATGAGAATATTAAAAGCTTGTCCTCAAATTGTGATTTAAGGTAAGTCAGTATAGTACCCTGAGCACCACAGTCATCACACTTATTATTTGAATAGAAATAAAGTACGGAAATGCTATCCCTGGGGCATACCTTCTCTGTTTGTCTTGCCAAAAGCAAATACCTTATCTGTGCCAGGCTGTATTCTCTTTTAAGCAGACTAAGATCCTCATCTTTGCCATTATAAGTCCCTTCAATATAGCCCTCCAGCCGGATTCTTGTTTTATCAAGGTTATTTATATTCTCTTCCAGGGCTTTATTTGCCGCCTTGCAGTTTTTTGAATCCTTTAAAGCATCCAGATAAAGATACTGAAGCTGCAGGCTATCGTAATCCAATTTTTGCAGCCTATTCGTATTAGTTAAAACATCTGCACGATAATTTGTAACCAATAAAGTTAACGATACTCCCAAAAAGAAAACTAATAATGTAATAACAAGAGCTATTAGGTATCTGCTCTTATTGGCTGATTTTCTTTGCAAGTCTACCATTTCTGTTTCTTCCCCATCAAAACATCTATAAAGACCAAAAGCATTATTGTGCTTGAGAGTATAGAATAGAATAGAATATATGAAGGGATTGCAATAAGGCTGTTTCTTGAAAATTTTTCATTTGTATGGCGATGTGCAGAATAGATAAGCAGCCCTGCAAAAATCATTACTATTAATGTAAAGAATAATCTTGTCATATCAATATCAATCAAATGAAAATTTCTGAAAAATCCAGATATAAATGGAAGAATATTAAAATTTACCAGAGAGAAATAATAAACCTTATAAAATAATGGCTTTAATATTGAATTATAAGTAATTATCATGAGAGACAGTATAACAAATACCCCTTCAAGCAATATTCGTGGCATCTGTATAAGCCCAAAATCCTCATATTTTTTGTTGAAAGCCATTTTTCTATACTTTAATGCATTCAAAATAGTTCCTTTATACCACCGATTTCTTTGCCTGTAAAACCCTTTAAGGCTATCCGGAGGTATTGTATATACTTCAGTATTCATAACCTGGATAATTTTGTAATTATTCTTCTGCAGCTTTAATGTAACTTCCAAATCCTCTGTAAGGTTATGTTCATCAAACCCACCAACACCCAAAAGGATTTTTTTTCTGTAAACGCTGAATGGGCCCGGCGCTACATGAACGCAGTCAAGTAAAGACATCAGCCTTTTATAGAACAAATTAACCATATACTCTGCCCACTGTATCTTCTGCAGTAGGTTTTTTGGATCCTTAATTTTCATCAAAGGCAATACTGCCGCTACATTCTTATTAGCAAAATGAGGCAGCATAGCTTTAAGCGCATCAGACCTTATGTAAGAATCAGCATCAAGAGGAACAAAAAAATCACCTTTAGCTAAATTAAGTGCTTTATTCAATGCTGCCCCTTTTCCTGCATTTTTCTGGTTTATCAGCATAATATTGATTTGGGGGTTTTCTTTTATTATCTGGTTGACAACTAATTCAGTATTATCCTTACTGCCATCATTTACTACTATAAGTTCTAATTTGTCTTTTGGATAATCGAGTTCAATTATTGATTTAATGGTATTTGAAATAGTATCCTCTTCATTATACGCAGGGACAGTAACTGTGGTCAAAGGAAAATGTGTAAGTGGAATCATTTTATCATCAATATCTTCCTCTAAGAAAACTAGCAGCCAGAACACCATAAGATACAGTAAGAACAAGTAGGTTACTAAAATAAACACGCCATAAAAAGTTATCATTCCCTACCAACTTCCCATATTTTGGTAAAGTTATTGGAATAGACCCTATTAAAATTCTTACTGTATTTTAACAAAAACAGCAGACCTTCTTCTTCCCCACCCCAAAGTTTTTCTTCCATGTCACGATCTATTAAGATATAACGAATGTCATATTTATTAATTACTCTGGTAGCATTTTCTATATCCCTAGTAAAAAGCAGCTCATTTGAGTTATCATACCTTTCTTCCAAATTTGGCGCATAAAGGAAATCACTATCAATCAAATTCTTCTTATTTGCAATTGAATTGATCAATATACCATTAGAATAATAAGAAAATGCAACACCGTCTTCTTTGTCTTTTAGGAAATTTAAGGCATTTATCATATCCCTGTTTGGTGGGGATTTTGACAGCAAGTATGAATGTGAGAAAAAGGAAAAGATTAATCCAATAATAACTATAAAAATTGTAATTGACTTTATTGTTTTACTTTCCCATTCAAGCTCTATTAATTTAACAAGCCCGAGAGCAGCCAAAAAAGCTATAAAAAAGTTAAGATAAAACAAGGATTTAATCTCGAAAAAAGAAAACAACAGCAATACTATAATTGACGAATATATTGCAACATGCTTGTATTTTTCTTCCCATAATTTTGTAATGCCAATAACTGCCAGGAAAAGTGCAAAAATGCTAAAGCCAAAATTCCCGCCCAGGTCAGATAAAAGCTGCCTTAACAAGGAGTAATCCGGGGGGCTAAAGAAGAAAGAATATGGCAAGCCGTAAAAAAATAATGGTATTAAACCCGCGATTATAAGCAAAACAGTTATCAAAAACCATCTAAACTCCTTAATCTCGTCTTTTTTAGCAGCATAAACCAAAAATAAAATAGCTGCTATGAATGCATGAATGCTGCCAAAGAAAGGAAGCAATAATGATAGCATGAAAGAAGCCCTGTATTTTTCATATAACATTAATGATAAAACAATAAGTGAAACTAAAACAGGCAAAAAATAATTATTTAGCGTGATAAAAAGGTAAACAAATCCCGGGGATAATATCATTACAAGACATGAAATTATTGTAATTGTCCTGTTTATATCATTCTTTCTTAATATAACATAAAATAAAATAACAGCTATCAAACCAGCAAGTATTGGTAATAATCTTAACGACAGAAGCAAAGACCCTATTACCTTAGCAAAGAGCAATAGGATTATCGGAGTTAGGCTAAAAATATGCATCCTTCCGGAATAGCTGAGATAGTCATATTCCGGAAAAAAACTTCCCTTATCTGCAATATTATCAGCGATCCTGTAGTTATAGTAAGACTCTTCACCCATAAACGAGTCTATAGGCCTGTTTAAATAAGTAAATGAAAGCACAAGGAATGCAACCAGCACCAAAAAGATTACAATCCTTAACTCAGCATAACTTCCTATAAATTTCTGTTTTCTCAGTTCTAAAAACTCTTTTAAAGCACTCATCATTCTCCCTTATATACTTGATTTTATTTATGCCATAATCCCTTTTGGTTCTCTCAGACAGATAAATATATCCTATATTATACTTTTTCAATAACTCCAGTGATTTAACCTTCGATTCTGATTTGAAAATAAACTTAACCACCAAAAACCTATTATTGATATTCTTATAAAATAAAAAGTTCCTGTCAATAAAGCTTTTCCTATTCGCTATTGAGGTTATATAATTTCCTTCATACGGGGAAGACAAGATAGTTGAGTTTTCCAAGGTATTATTCTTCAGCCATATAAAAGAGTAGTACTCATCATCTGTTAATGCATTAGAAATAACCTTACCTGCATTGCTGTATGAAGGCCATACAAATGTAAACAGAACAATAAGCAGCAATAAAAACTTAATATGATTTTCAAAGTTGGAAAATTTTGTTATTCTTATATACTTAAATAGCTTTTCAAATCCGAGCGAAGATGCAATTGTAAGGGAAATTCCCAAGAACACCATTCCTACAGAAAAGTCAATCAATTTAAGCAAAAGCAATAGAGCTGTTGCTAATATAATACCATAGATCAGGAATACAGAATCTTTTTTGTATTTAAACACACCAAAAACTATGCCAATTATGCCAAATATCAGTGAAATTGCCCCTATTTGGAATAAAACCTCAAGAACACTTATATTCCTATAGAAGTTTATGAATATTTCACTAGGTATGTTTTGCCATATTGCATTAAAACCCAAGTTAATAAAAGACTGCTTAAAAAATATAAATTCTACAAGAAGTGAGATAAAGATATAGAATAAAATCGCCTCTTTTATAAGTTTATTAAGCTTGACAAACTCTACATTCAACAATATAGCATAAAAGATAAGCGAAATGCTAAGCAGGAAAGCTATTGGATGTATTAAGGGAAGTAAAATTGAAAGAATAACAAACATCGCCAGATAAAACTTATTTTGTATTTTCATCAGGCAATAAACCATAAAAAAGATTATAAACAAAGAAAGGGAATATGCGCTTACTTTGTTAAGGGTTTCAGATATAGTAATCGGAATAAACACTGAAATAAAAGAAGAAAGCAGTGCTGCATTCTCATCTTCAGTTATTTGCTTTGAGATTAAATAAACAACCACGGCAATCAGACTTAAAAATATTACAGGAACTACCTTAAATGCAATTTTACCGAAAAAAAAGCTGAAAAAAGACATGAAATAAAAGAATAATGGGGGGAAATATTGCGAAGCCCCGCCAAAGCTTAAAGGATCATCAAATAGAGGTTTACCTTGCTCATTTATTGCATTTATATTTTTAATATTATAATATGAAACATCATCACTGAAATAAGGTGTCTGTAATACAAAATACAATCTAAAAACAATAGCAACAAAGAAGATTAAAAGAACATAAAGGCTATTCTTGTTTTGCATCTTCCCCAACTTTCTGCTCTTGTTTTTGCTCTGAAATTTCTTGCTGCACCAGAGTTTCGGGAACCTTAATATTTTCCATTTTTAGTTTCAATTCAGAATCA
>JACPNI010000136.1 GCA_016185555.1 Candidatus Woesearchaeota archaeon
AAATTGAAGCTGGCTTACAAACAATGATTTTTATCGCTACAGCTGAAAATCTTACTTTGGAGGATAAAGAAGAAATGAATGTGAAATTCGATTTATTGATGCAAAAAAGTAAACAACTGGAAGAACTATTGGATTACCATGCCTCAAAAGCGAATAAATACTATCACCAAGCATTAAATCCTCTTTTTTACTTTAAGAAAGAATGAGACTTAAAAAACTTGCTTTAGGAACTATAACTGGAATTCTCTTAGCTTATGCTGGAAATCTTTCAATTAATCTTGTTTTATCTTTACATCAAGAATATAAGATAAGAACAAGTGCAGAATTACATCAAGATAAAAAATATTTAAGTGAAATAAATATTTTAGCAGACCAAATAAATAGTATAACTGGTAGGGATGAAAAGGATAAGAATCTTGAAAAGAAACTTATATTAGAAATGAAACTTTTAATAGAAAAAGCAAATGAAAATGTACTAAGACTATTACCTCTGTATGAAGAGGCCGACAAGTATCTTACTAGGGCTATTGTGCCTTGGTCATATTTTAAGGATGTAGAATTCTTTAAAAGAAAGCCTTCTTATATAACCAGATATGAAAAAATATGATGCTGCATTAATAATTGCTGCAAGCGAGAAAAATGCAGACCTGTTCTATGCAACAAAATTCCTGGCACCAGACTCATTTATTTATCTGCAAACTTCTGAGAAAAGAATAATTTTTATGAATGATCTAGAGCTTGAAAGAGCAAAAAAGCAAGCTAAAGTAGAAGAAGTAGTTTCAATAAACAAATATGCTGAAAGATCAAAGGAAAAAAGCAGCAAATTGATTGAAGTTGCTGCAGAAATTCTAAAAGAATATAAAATAAAAAATCTTCTAGTGCCTTCAGACTTTAAAGCCCAAGATTATGTTTTCTTGACAAATAAAGGATACAAAATAGAATTTAAGGAAGACCCTTTTTTTGAAAAAAGACTTGTTAAGACTGGAGAAGAGGTTGAAGCAATAAAAGAAACCCAAAAACATTTAGAAGAAGCATTTGATGAAGCTATAAGATTTCTAAGGGTTTGTACAATAAAAGAAGGCTTTATTTATTATGACAAGAAACAAGTTACATCTGAAGACATTAAAAGAATTATAAATGTCAGGTTAATGCAAAACAACTGCATTGCAAAACATACAATAGTTGCCTGCGGTAATGACGCAACTGATCCTCATAGCTCCGGTTCTGGTGCATTAAAGGCAAACGAGCAGATAATAATAGACATATTCCCGCAGTCTCTTGATACGATGTATTTTGCAGATATGACAAGGACTATTGTAAAGGGCAGGGCTTCTGAAAAATTAAAGAATATCTATGAAACTGTAAAAAAAGCACAACAGCTTGCTATATCGATGGTTAAGCCTGGGGCAGATGCAAAAGAAGTTGATTTAAAAGTGAAGGAATTTTTTGAAAAGAACAGCTACAAAACTGGCGTTATTAATGGTGTAACCCAAGGATTCTTCCACAGCACAGGACATGGCATTGGGCTGGAAATACATGAACCTCCTATTCTAAGCAGCAAAAGAGCCAGTTATACCCTGAAGGAAGGAAATGTAATAACTATAGAGCCCGGGTTATATTACATTGATAAGGGTGCTGTAAGGTTGGAAGATATGGTGGTTGTCAGCAAAAACGGGTGCATTAATCTTACAAAGTGCCAAAAATATCTAGAAATACAATAATTTTTTTAAACTAGTCTTAACTATAAAAGCATATGAGGGATGATTCTTTTCTTGTGCAAAGGTTAGACCAAATATGGCAGTTATTATTCCCAGAAGTAGACAGGAAAAATAATGTGGTTATAAGGTTTAAAGGGAGATGGAAAAATAAGTTTGGTCACATTAAAATGCTAAGGAATAAGGACACTGAAATCGCCATTAATGGATTGTTTAAAGATATGAGGGTTCCTGAATATGTTATTGATTTAACTATTTCGCATGAGCTTGTACATTATATGCATGGATTTAACTCACCACTGGAAAAAAAGCACAAGCACCCCCATAAAGGCGGAATAGTTGATAAGGAACTTGTAATGAGGGGTTTTGGGAATATGATTAAACTTGAGAGGGAATTTGTTAAAAAAGAATGGCCTTTGCTGTTAAAAGAAATCTACAAAGAAAAAGAAATAAAATTTGTCTGGAATTTACGGCGCTTCTTTTAATGAAAGTGATCGCAACACTTGCACCACTTAGCAAAAAACATAAATATCCCAAACAAAATCAGCAAATAGCCAACCAAATTCTGCCAGTCTGGATATAAAAATGCCAAACCCAACAATACAAAGACTAAGGCCTTGCCAACACCAAAAATTTTATGGTGCGGACAATCACAAACCATTCCGCCTTTCATTCCTTTCATAGCCTTCATTAAAAATCACCCCTTTATTAAAATATATATTAGTACAGATATATAAAGATTGTTATGTCTTGTAATAAAGAAAGACTAATAAATTCAAAGATTGAAGCAGAATAATGTATAAAAAATTTAAAAAAACAATAATTGTTCTCTTGATTGTCATTCTAATTGCTTTTCTTTATTATTATATATTTGATGAGACTAAAATAACAGCACATGCAACAAGGGTGATAGACGGGGATACTTTTGTTATTGATTCTGGCGAGAAAATAAGATTAATTGGCATGAATACTCCGGAAAGAAATGAATATTATTATATAGAAGCAAAAGAAAGACTGGAAGCCCTTATACTAAATAAAACAATTTACCTTGAAAAAGACAAGAAAAACAAGGACAAGTATGGAAGATTATTAAGGTATGCTTATACTGATGATTCTTTCGTAAACTTTGAGCTTGTAAAGGAAGGATATGCAAGGTCTTACTTGATAGAGCCAAATGACAGGTATATAAACAAGATAAAAGAAACAGAAATAGAAGCTAAAAACAAGAAAATTGGGATATGGAACTTTTCTAACACGTCACATTAACTTAAGTCGCAATTTGGACAGAAAGATACAACCAAGTGCAGTCGGTAATACAGGTTATACCATTAAAGGGCTGAATCATCGTTTTATAGTATTAACTTTAAAGTAGTAAATAATCGAAAGGTTTATAAAGGAGCTTGACTCTAAAAAATAACAACAAAATTATATATGTAGGACAATAAAAATGACAAATAGTTTAGTAAAAATTGTAAGGGATACAGAATCCTCATTAGCTACCCTACCACCCAAATATTCAACCCAGTTAGAGTTATTTACTCGTGAAGAGGAAGAGGTTTTAGCTGAATTTCTTAGACAAGAAAGAGATGAAAAACCACACTATCTTAGAAACAAAGATTGGGAAACGTTAGTTGGAGAACCAGAAGCATATTCAAGACCCGGTAAGTATCTGAAAGAAGAAAGAAAAGAATTTCCAGAACTGGAGAAGAAGCTAAAAGATTTTCTTGCAGAAGGCAAACTTTTAGAACTTGGTGTTAGTCCTGAGACTGTTGCTGTATTTGGAGATTTTCCAACTATGGCCTATAGGATGCTTGATATGAAAACAAGATTATCTGAATTAGTTGTTGCATATGCTAAACAAATTGGTGATGAAAAAGGTGTTAACCCAATTCATGTTGTAAGAAGTTCTGAAAGTAGAGATGAGATTTATCGAAGAATATTCCAAACAAGAGAACAATTTGAATGGTATAACAATACTTCTGTACAAATGGGGATTACTGCTTTAGGTGCTGTATACAAATTTATTGAATTGCTTGAACCAGAAATTAGAGAAATAGAGAAAATTCCAATCGTGGGCTGGTTAGCAAAAAGAAAACTAAAAAAGGCATTAAAAAAATTTCCGCCAAAAGCAGTTGCTGAATCATTTTTAAGAGATGATATAGCTTACGATGCAAGAAGAGCAGTAAGAATTTATGGCGATAATCTTAGAGATACTCAGATAATTGAAGCAGAAATTGTGAGATGATTTTTTTATAAATAATTCTTTTACGAAGTAAAAAAAGACTATTTATTTTAAGGACATGGACCGGAGTGAACCCCTAAAAGTTGACACTTATTAATTAAATCACATAACAAAGATGCATGCGAATAAGGTTGGTTCAAATTTTCTATGTTGGGATTGTCATCAACATCATACAAAAATACCTCAATACCATTAGTAAGATTTTCTAAAATTATGTTTTTTCCTAAATTTAATGGTTCAAAATTTTCATACATATACCTATAAGCATTTGCAAAAATCTTTTTTCTTGCTTCCACATAATCTTTAATTATATTATCACCGTAAACAAATCCCTCTACCATACTAAATTCTAATTCTTCTTTATTCGGTCTTTTATGTGGCTTATTTTTAAATAAATCAAAATTTGTTTTTCCATTAATAATCTTCAAACCTTGCCAAATTCCTTCTACAGAATATGAATGAGGAATTTTTTGCCAGCCTTTACTTTTTGGCCAATTCTTTCCCCAAATTGGTACAGGTATTTTTAATCCATAATCTTTCCAAAAGAAAAAAGGACTAAACATTCTAAATGGTAATGGTGCATAACTAGAAACATCAAAAGCAGTTTTCTCTCTATTTCTTTCCGCTAATATTTCTAATCCTTGTTCTCTTGTGCAGAATTTAACTGGTTTCATTGGGGTCTAAACCTTTTTTATTAAGCCACCTACTTCCATCATCAAAATTAAAATCTTCTCCTCTTTTTGAAACGAATAGTCTAGAATGTTTATTGGAGTTTTTCTCATACACTGTTTTAAATATATTTTTTAATGTTCTTTCAAAATTTTTAAGACTATCTGTTTCGTACTCAAAATTTTGTGTTAAATTTATTGTCATAATTTTTATTTGAAAAGAGGGTATAATAAATTATGTTGTCATATATATGGTGACAAATAGAATAATATATAAATACTAAAATCTGCCTAATTTGATGGAAACTAAAGAACTAGAGCGATTAGGATTAACCGAGAATGAGTCTAAAGTTTACTTAGCTTTACTACAACTTGGCTCAATAAATGCAGATCCAATCATCAAGAAAACTGGTTTGCATAGAAATATTGTTTATGATAATTTAAACAGATTGATAGATAAAGGCTTAGCAACATTTGTTCTTAAAACTAATAGAAGGTATTTTGAAGCTACATCAACATATCAATTACTAAAATTGATTCAAGATAAAAAAGAGGATATTTTAGAAAGAGAAGATTTAGCTAAAAAGATATTGCCAGAAATTGAATCTTTAAGAGCTTTAAGCAAAGAAAAACAAGAAGTCTCTGTATTTAAAGGTAAAAAGGGATTGATTACTGCTTTAGAAGATGTTATTGAAAGCAAAGAATTAGTTTATATCTTAGGAACTGGTAGTGGAATGAAAGAAACTCTTGGACATTATTATTCACAATGGCATAAAAAATTAAAAAAAGAAAAAATAAAAGCCAAATTACTATTAAGCATCAAAGCAAAGGATAACAAAAAACACCCGATTAAAGCTAGATTTATCCCAGAAACCTATAAAATTCCAGTTACAACTTTTATTTATGGTAATAAAGTGTTAAGTTTAATATGGGGTGAGGATTTAATAGCAATATTAATTAAAAGTGAGAAAGTTTCAGGATCTTATAAAGTTTACTTTAATGTTTTATGGAAAATATCAAAATCATAAATAAAACCCACTAAAGGCAGAGCTTGGAAAGTTAGTAATTACTCGGATAATAAAGCAACATATCAAAGCCCTAAAATTCTTAGAGAATATTTATAAATAATAACAAAAACTTAGTTATTTAATGTATGAACTACTTTATTCTTTAGTTAGCGTATTAGTTGTAAGCCTGATTTCTTTAGTAGGATTAGCAATACTTCCATTAAATGAAAAAAATCTCAAACATATTTTACTTTATCTGGTTAGTTTCTCAGCAGGCGCATTACTCGGGGATGCATTTATCCATTTAATACCTGAAGTGTCTAAAAATGGATTTACAACATCATCAGCACTTTTTATCATGCTTGGGATAATCGTATCCTTTATCGTTGAAAAGTTTATATACTGGAGACATTGCCATATCCCGACATCAAAAAACCATCCACATAGTTTTGCTTATATGAATCTGATTGGTGATGGCGTACACAACTTGTTGGATGGATTAATAATAGGTGGAAGCTTCATTACAAATTTTACACTTGGTATTACAACTACTATTGCAGTAATATTGCACGAAATACCCCAAGAAATTGGCGATTTTGGGGTTTTGGTGTATGGTGGTTTTTCAAGGGTTAAAGCATTAATCTATAACTTCATAACTGCTATGTCGGCATTTATTGGTGTTTTAGTAGCATTCTTATTTGAGAAAAACATAAGCAATTTCTCAGAGATTATAATACCATTTGCAGCAGGAGAGTTTATCTATATAGCTTGTTCTGATTTAATACCTGAATTGCATAAAGAGGTGCATATAAAGAACTCACTAATCCAGCTGGCATCACTATTAATTGGAATAGCAATGATGGCATTACTGCTCTCTTTATAAAAAAATTAAAAAAAGAAGAAAGAATGGATTATTTACGAGAAATATAGTAATTAGAATTTAGTTCTATTTCCTATGCTTCTGATAACAATCCCTACAATAAACTGGCTTGCCTTCTATTGGCTTAAATGGCACTTCACATTCAGCCCCACAATCAGCACAAGTTGCCTTATGCATCTCTCTTGGACCGCTGTCAAAGCTTCTTCTGCCACCAAATCCGCCGCCAAAATTTCTATTGCCGAATCCCATTTTGTATTTTCTCACCCAATTCAGTTAGTTATACTTGAAATAAATCCCGTATACCAGGCTGGATTAAATTCCTTGTATTTATAAAGCTATTGTAGCTCTATTCTAGTCCCGTCTGTGCCATATACATATACCTTCCCTTCTTTTTCATCATGTGTCTTTTTATGAGCGCCATCACAGAAAGGCTTGTTTTTAGACAGTCCACACATGCAAACCCACTTACTTTCATTACCAATTTTTACTTCCATTGGTCCTTTTTCATTATGTTCAGCTAATCTTGCCATATTTATCAACTCCCAATAATTTATTTAGTATAGTTTTAATAATACAAAAAGTATATAAATATATCAGTAACCAAATGTAAAGTAATGGACAAAGAATGCCCAATAACTAAGACACTTGGATTCTTAAGCAGGAAATGGACTTTACTTATCCTAAAGGAATTGCATAATAGCGAAACCAAAAGATTCAGTCATTTACTGAAAAATATGGAAGGAATAAGCCCCAGAACGCTTTCTAAAAGATTGAAAGAACTTGAATTAATAGGGCTAATATCAAAAGAAAAATTCAATGAAGTACCACCAAGGGTTGATTATAGAACAACAATAAAAGGAAAAGAGCTTATTGATTGTTTTGAGAGCATTAATAATTGGGTTAGAAAGTTCAATATAAGATAAATACAATAACTTAGATATTCTAGCACCATAGGTCTTATAAAGGCAACCTTCTACGAG
>JACPNI010000129.1 GCA_016185555.1 Candidatus Woesearchaeota archaeon
ATAAAAAGAAAACTATAAATATGAGTGCTCCTTTTTAGAGTTTATATGGATGAAAGGCTGATAATCAAGAAATTTATTGTCAGAAGATTATATAGAAAAAGAATGTGGATGCATAAACATACTAACATTAATAATCTTCCTAAAGGACTATCTAATGAATTAAGAGTTTCCAAAGAGGTTAAAAAAGCAATAGAAGAACTTCTTAAGGAAAGAATTCTCTTATCAAAGCCAACTCACTATGGATTAGAAGTAAGCCTAAACCCGGAAAAGATAAGGGAAATTGATGGTTTAATTGAATAAGGTTATAATTTATTTCAATAAAAATACCCTTTATATACAAAAATTATTTTGCCTTTATAAGCCTCAGGAAGCCCCTTTATGACCATTTTGAGCTCAGAAAGGCTTTTAAATAAAGAGTGTTTTTCAAGAGTATTCTAATAAAAAATTTTCATGAAAAATGGAACAAATTAATGAGCAAATTAGTCAGAAAAGTGGAAGAGAGTACGGAGTAGAGGATACAATTATAAAAGACCTACCTAATGCAAGGAAAGTTTTAGATTTTGAAACACTAAAGAATAATACTAAAAAAAAAGGCAGTCTTATTAAACTTTCTCACCAACTTAATATAGAAGAAGATACTTTAATAAGAGCGATAAATGAAGCAAAGATTTCAGCTCTTTTCCCAGGGATTTTGAAGAGTAAGGCCGATCCGTTATCAAGGATAAAAGTACAAAGAGAATTAGAGTTATTTGTTAAATATAATAATATTCATAAATTAGAAGTAAGACACCTTAGAGAAGCTATTTTAAAATGGAATAAAAATTTAGAGGAAAACCCACGAATTTTATTAACCGAACTACAACATGACCTTATAATCGGAAGTACCCTAGGTGATGCATATGTAAGGCAAAGAGAAAAAAATTGTAATTTAAGAATTGGTCATACAAAGGCACAAGAAGAATATTTATTGTGGGAATATAATATTTTCAAAGAATTTACGAAATCTAAACCTATATGGAATTTAAGAAAATTAAATTCGCACATAATAGAAACTTTAGAATTAGCGACTTTTACACATCCAGTTTTTAATTACTATAGAAAGTTATTCTATGATAGATTTGGAAAGAAAAAGGTAACAAGGCAAATTTTAGATTTATTGAGTCCACAAAGCTTAGCTATTTGGATATGTGATGATGGTAGTTATGATAACAGACAAGGATATATTGTTTTATGTACAAATTCCTATTCTTTAGGAGAGCATCAAATAATTAAGGAATACTTCCAAGAAGTTTGGCAGTTAAATCCCACTATAGGGTTTAGGGATAAAAAATATTACTACTTAAGATTTAAACAAGGAGACAGTAAAAAACTGATAAGAATTATTAGACCATTTATGCCCAATATGATGAAGTATAAAATTGGAGAGAAAAATGGCTGAATCATATAATGCAAAGAGCATCGTGGTATTAAAGGGGATAGATTCAGTTAGGCAAGTTCCTGCTATGTACATAGGAGATACAGCTATTAAGGGCCTGCATCATATTGTATATGAAGCCATAGATAATTCTGTAGATGAAGCTTTAGGAGGATATTGCAACAATATCAAAGTAATCCTCTATAATGATGGCTCTGTTTCTGTGGAAGATAATGGAAGAGGGATTCCTGTTGATATCCATCCTGAAGAAAAGAGACCTGCAGTAGAGGTTGTAATGACTGTTCTTCATGCTGGCGGTAAATTTGATAAAAAAACCTATAATGTTTCTGGTGGTTTGCATGGTGTTGGCATTTCTGTTACTAATGCACTTTCTACATGGCTGGAGGTAGAGGTTAAAAGGGATGGTAAAATACATAAACAAAGATATGAAAAAGGTATTCCTGTTACTGGGCTTGAAATCATTGGTGATGCTTCTGAAACAGGAACAAAGGTAAGATTCCTGCCAGATAATACAATATTTGAGAACATAGTATTCGACTTTAATATACTAGCAAACAGGCTAAGAGAACTTGCCTTTTTAAATGCGGGATTAAAAATAGAAATATTTGATGAAAGAAACAGCCAGGAACAGGTATTCCATTATGAAGGTGGTATAAGATCATTTGTAGAATGGGTTAATAAAAATAAGATAACCTTATTCCAGGATCCGATTCACATCAAAAAAGAGAATGGAGTTATAGTTGAAATTTCAATGCAGTACAATGATACATATAATGAAACAGTCTATAGTTTTTGCAACAATATAAACACAATTGAAGGAGGTACACATTTAACTGGTTTCCAGACTGCATTAACAAGATCAATTAATGACTATATAAAAAAGAACAAGATTACAGAACTTAAGTTATCGGGGGATGATGTGAGAGAAGGCTTAGTCGCAATAATCTCAGTCAAAGTACCAGAACCTCAATTTGAAGGGCAAACAAAAACAAAATTAGGAAATTCTAATGTTAAAGGGATAGTTGACAGTATTGTTTATGAAAGTTTAGTTAATTTTTTTGAAGAGAATCCTGCAATAGCTAAAAACATTGTGGCTAAATGCATTACAGCATATAATGCCCGGGAAGCTGCTAAAAAAGCAAGAGAGCTAACAAGAAGGAAGGGTGTTTTAGATTCCAACAGCCTTCCTGGAAAATTAGCAGACTGTCAGGAAAAAGACCCAACAAAATGTGAATTATTCCTTGTTGAGGGGGATTCTGCAGCAGGTACAGGAATTTCAGCAAGAAATAGAAAATATCAGGCTATTCTTCCATTAAGGGGAAAAATATTGAATGTTGAGAAATCAAGACTCGATAAAATTCTTAAGAATGAGATGATATCTACTTTAATTATGGCCATTGGAACTGGGATTGGAGATGAGTTTAACATTGATAAATTGAGATATCATAAGATAATAATACTAGCAGACGCTGATGTCGATGGAAATCATCTAGCCTGCCTAGTTTTAACTCTTCTTTATAGATATATGCGACCATTGATAGAAAGAGGATATGCCTACGTTGCGCAACCTCCCTTGTATAAACTTATCAGAGGAAAAACAATGATCTATGCTAAAGATGATAAAGATCTGAAAGAGAAATTAGAAAAATTTGGGGAAGGCAATAATGTAATCCAGAGATTTAAAGG
>JACPNI010000130.1 GCA_016185555.1 Candidatus Woesearchaeota archaeon
GCTGCAGGTGCAGAATACCGGAAATTGGAATTAAACCTGAGCATCCATTAATATCACATACATTATATAAATCACCTTTTGATACGAAGAATTTATCTGGAACATCCGGCAGTGGTTCATTTGGTGCTGCGTATGCTAAAAGAACGTCTGGCGGTACTAGCTGTGGTGGCAGGTTGATAGTATTTGTTGGTGTATTTGGTTGTAACAGCTGTCCATAAGTTAACTGTCCTTTTAAAATTCCGTAATTACTTCCCTGTACAAAAAAATAAACTAAATCATTGCCTTCTTTCCATACAGAAAGTGCATCTGGATTACAAGTGTTATCATGGAGTGCTCTGGGATTAGAATTATCAACCATCTCCCTTAAATTTCCTATTTTTTCCCATATTAAATTCCCATTTTCAAATCTTGCAATCCCATAATCAGAACATCTTGCATAAGTTGGACCACCAATTGTAGCACCTTGGCATTGCTGTATATTATCGCTTGAAACACCCCCTCTTCTGTCGCAGTCTATTTTGCTTAAAACATACTTGTACTCAACACCGCCTTCTGTTCTAGAGCAACAGACTCTCCTACACAGTAGATCGCTACTGCAGTCAGCTATGTAATTTTCAGAGGCACAAATCCCAGGCCCCCCTATTGCACAGGGGTTTTGATCATTTGAACGACAGCACCCAACGGTCGTTTCTGGACTTATAGAGATATTAACATTAATTAAAGTAAGAAAGATAATCAGAAAAACTAACTCTTTTTTAAATTTCATCATATTAATCCAATTGTTTTTGCTTTATTAATTTTTTCGTATAAGAGCTACCCGCAGTAAAGTTTAAAACCTATTGTTTTTATAATGAATAATTAAACTTGCCCTGGTAGCTCAGTCGGTAGAGCACATGCTTGGTAAGCATGAGGTCGAGGGTTCAATTCCCTCCTAGGGCTTACTACGATAATTTTATATAGGTTTTAATTAATTATCTATTATGTCAAAAGATGATTTATTTGATTTGGAAAAGGAGTATAATAATCTTAAGAAAAAGTATAAATTACCAGATTTCGAAAAATTGAATAATGAGTTTGAATTAAGCTCTTATAAGGATATAGATCCAAAGTTCTTGCTTAGGAACATTAGAAAGAGAATCATAGAGAAGGTTGCTTCAATTGTCAGATTTCTTGAGGAAATACTTCATCCCTCAGGACAGTCAATAGTTATAATGAATGAGATAAAATTCTTTGATGAAAACAAATTAAATGGAATAAATAGTCTTTTGAAGAGGTTTATGTTGATAGCAAGGCAGTCTTTGGTTTTAGATACTGGGTTGAATGAATCAGAAAATGCAGACTTTATAACTGCAGTTCTGAAAGAGTGGCCAGATCTTAAGAAGGAGTTAAGGGTTATTGCTATCGTGCTTAGAGATTCATGGAAAGAAGAAGAAAAAACAGATACTGAAAGTTATTTTGGATAAAAATAGATGAAGTTATCAATCATTGGCCCCCCAGGTTCTGGCAAAGGCAGTCAGGCAGAGCTTTTTGAGAAAGAATTAAAGCTTAAACATATCTCTGTTGGAGATTTGCTTAGAGAGGAATCTAAGAAAAATACAGCGCTTGGTAAAACTATTAAAAAAATACTTAATAAAGGAGATTTAGTTCCTTCAAAAATTGTATGGCAGATAACCAAAAAGGAAATATCTTCAGTTAGAGATAATTTCATATTAGATGGTTTCTCAAGGGAGTTAATTGAAGCAAAGGTGTTAGACAAGCATATTGGGCTTGATGGTGTTATTTTTTTGCATATTAGTGATAATGAAATATTAAGAAGATTGAGCAATAGGTGGAGTTGCTCTTGCGGTATGACTTATAATCTTCTTAATTACAAACCTAGAAAAGATAAGCTTTGTGATAATTGTGGCAGGAAATTATACAAAAGGGAAGATGACCGGCCAGATGTAATTAAAAAAAGGATTAAAGTATATAAAAAAGAAACAATTCCTGTTGTTGATTATTATAAAAAAAATAATTTGCTGATAAAAGTGAATGGTGTCAAAAAGCCAAAGGAAGTTTTCAAAGAGATTTTACACAAGCTTAATAAGAAATTATATAAAGTTAGCAAATAGTTAAAGTTTATGATTACTAAAAGGGGGCAGGTGTACATACTTGCAGCATTGATTCTTGGACTGGTTATCTATGGACTATCAACTGTTGTGAATAAATTTGAACAGCAGAAAATAGAAGGTGATTTTGAAAGGTTATCAGTGAATTATGATACTGAGAGTTCAAAGCTTATAAATTCATTAATTTTTAACAACAAAGAGGTTTTTAACTCTTTTACCGAGTTTACATCTTTATTTACTGCATATTCAAAATCACAGAATCCAAGTTTTGAATTAATTTATTCATTAGAGTATAATAATACAGTACAGATAGGTAATTTTTTATCAAAACAGGTTATAGTATATGATGGCAATTCAGAATATAACCTAAGCGGATGTTTTGAGAGCGTTAGGGCCTCAATTAATTCCTTGGGATTCAGCTTTAGCTCTAATGAACACTTGGAGTTGATAAGAAATTGCACTCTTGAGTTACCAACAGTTTCCTGGGTTCAGATTAAAATAGATGATAAGTGGTATACTGTCAATATTACGAAAAATAAGCCACAGATCATGATTACTGCTACCTTAACTGCAGAAAAACAAAGAAGTGTATTTGTTGGTGGTGAAGGGTTTGTAAAAGAGGGCAGGGATATTGCAAGTTATTGCTCTCAGTTACCATATGAAAATTGCAGTTTAGCGACTGATTGTCAGTGGAAAGAAGGCAGATGCAGGCCAACATGTGCTTCAGGTGCGTTTAAGAGCAAGAGTGGTTGCGAGACTTCAGGATACTGCTGCTGGAATGGCACAAGATTAGAAAATCCCTGTGATATATGTCCCATGCCAAGCGAATATTGCGGTAATGGAATTTGCGGTATAGGTGAAAGCTGTTCTAGCTGTGCAGCAGATTGTGGTGCATGCCCCATCTCTAAAAAAGTATTATGCGAAAGCTTTGAGGTTAAATTATGCATAAGATCCAGTGACTGTGATACAGAATGTAGGAATAGGGGTTATACCTTAGGCCGATCAAGTTCATCGTGCTGTGAAAGAGAAGGAAGAAGAAGTTGCAGGGCCAATTACTGTTCATGCTATAACCAGTACTATAGCCAATGCTCTGTTGCTCCGGGGTGCAGTCCAGATAAAACAATTGGTACAGCCATAAACTGTTAGGAGAAAAAAATGAAAAAAGGAATAAGCGATGTTGTTTCGTGGGTTTTATTGCTTGGGTTTACAATAGGTCTTGGTGTTGCAGTATTTACATGGACAAAAAGCTATACTATAACCCAGACAGAAAGTACAGTTAAGTATGTTGAAGGCAAGATAGAGTGCCAGGAAATAATGATTAATGTATGGATGAACAAATCGATTGGATCATGTAAGGAATTTACCGTAACTAATAGGGGCAAATTAAAAATTGATAGTCTCCTTGTAAGAGTGTTTAGCAATAATGATATTGTTGGTTCTTATATCTATAATCTAAGCCTTAGCCCACTACAAACCAAGTATGTTTTAAATTCAAGCCTAAGCGGAACTAAAATGGAAGCTACACCAGTTATTATGGTATCAAACCAATTGACTGGATGCAGAGAAAAAACAATAAAAGAGGATTGTTGAAATGGCTAATTTTTTTGAATCTTTATACTATACAGACCCAATCAGCATAATCTTGCCTTTTATTTCTA
>JACPNI010000013.1 GCA_016185555.1 Candidatus Woesearchaeota archaeon
GATGAATATGTATTGCTAATCCCAAATCCTCACATTCATCCCTTAATGTCTGGAATCCAGCAAATCCGACAGTAAGAAAATCAATCATTACGAAGCTTCCGCCATTTTCCTTAACAAATCTTGCTCTTTTAATCATCTCTTTTGTCTCTGCAGTTACATTTGCCAGGAATTCTTTTCTTTCACCAGTTTCCTTTTCAACTTTTCTTCTTATTCCAAGTATTTTTTTAGTATTCTTGTAGAAATTAATAAATTTTTGAGAGGTCATATTCTCATCGGTTTTAACAAAATCAACACCGCCAGACCATAGTTTATATGCTGTATCACAGTATTCGTTGATGTTCATCCCTAGCTTCGGTTTTGGCACTGTTGCAGTTAATGGCCGGTCTTTTACATTCATTATTTTTCTTATGCCTTTTACACCAAACTGCGGTCCTTTAAATGCCCTAATGTACTTATTAGAAAATTGAATGTCCTCTAATCTTAAATTTTCCAATGCCTTCATGCCGAAGATATTGCCAGCAACAGAGCTTAGCAGTTGTGGCATATTCCCCAGTTCAAATAATTCTATGGGATATGCAACCTTTACATAATTGCCCCCAATTTTAAAAGCCCTTGCCCGAATCTTCCTAATATGCTCTTTTCTTCCTAATTCTGTTTCACTCCATGTTCCATTTGAGCTTTCAGCAGCAATTCTTCCAATAGCTTCTTTTATAGAAATTCCTTTTGCAGGTTCAAATCTAAATAAACAAACTAAGTCATCCTTTTGTGGCGTATATTTAAAATCAACAAAATCAAGATAATGGCTCATGTACTAATAATTAAGGTAAGCTTATTTAAAAATATTTATATAGTAGTTATGATAATGTATGGTTAATAAAAAATAATAATTAACAAAAGGGGGTGAGAGATTGTTATTAAAAAGGTTGACTATTGTGTTTATCTTCGTACTATTTTTTAATCTACTCTCTTTTAACGCTTTAGCTACATTTAATTTTCTTGGAACTGTGAGGTATAATAATGGCACTGTTGTTCCTGGAGCACTTGTAAATATTACAACAGCACCCTTCTTTTTTCCAGGAGCTCCGGCAAATCTTTTAGTACAGCAAAATTTTAGTGGAATAACAAATGCAACAGGAAATTTTGTTGTGAATGTAACAAATAGTAGCCAGGAGGGTTTTCTTGGGAATTATAGGCTAAGGGTTTATTTAAATAAAAGTGATGGCAACGCAACGCATATAAGTGCACTATATCCGGAGTTGCCTCAGTTTGCATTAGAGTCAGAGTTAAGCGGGGGGAATATTTACATAGGCCCTGCAGCGACAATTATATTGGATGGGTATAATGGTTCAGCCTATAATGATTTGATTCATAATGCATCATATGCTAATTATAGGGGTAATGTTTCTTTCTCAGGTATGATTATAGATAATTCTTTAGGAATGCCAGTGGACTTTTTTGCCGAATTTTCTGCAGGAGCTAACGGTGGGGGCAATGTAACCTCGCATAGATTTGTCGTGCCTGTTGGAAGGAATTATAGCATAGTTATGTATAAACCATTTAATCTTTCTGCAGTTGGTGCAGGAGGAGTGCCAGCTACACCGCCGGCAGCAGTTACTATTCAAATTTTAAATGCAACAAACGCCTATAATTTAGATAGGCCTGCCGAGAACTTTACAAACGCCACTTATGGATTAGTTATAAATTATACAAGAAATCTTACTTTTGTTAAGGTAAATATTTCTGGATTTGTTAATGTAACTGGGAATGCTACTGTGGTTAATTTTACAAGGATCTTGGCTTATCCAATGATAAGTAACTATGTAAGGATTGATATGCCTGTATTTATAGCACCAGCCGATCAAGATATGATAGCAGCAACAGGGCGTTATAGCATAAGTTTGGTGGGTGGAGCAACTGCCATTACTTATTTATTGGTTGGGGTAGGAGAAGCTCGTAATGCCTCTGCTCTTACAACTTATTTTGGCGGATTTGTAAATGTTAGTGTTGGCAATAATGACATAAATGGCTTTAACTTTACATTGGAAAAATTAGCCGGAAGTTATTCAAATGCAAATAATAATCTAAATATGAGTCAAATTATTTTAAATGTTAGTGGTGCTTCTATGGGTGGGGATAGTAATGTTCAAGGAGCTTTTGTGGTCGTAGAAGCCAATTATACAACTAATGCAGGCCAGACTTTTATTAAGTATGTAGTTAGTCCAAATACTAGTGGAATGGCGGCTCTTCCATTAATAGAAAGATATGATGGTAATATTACTGCAAAAGTGTTTAGTGCAATGTTTGCCCCAAAAAAGATAAAACTAAATATTACAAATAGTACGTATGTTCCAGTTAAGCTTAAAACATTTAACATGGAAAAGCTTGGTAGGGGTAATAATAATGGAAGTTCTGGACTTAATTTTACAGGTATGATGAATCTTAAGGTTTTTGTTAATAATGCTACTTGTAATGTATTTATGCCTCCATCCTCTTGTAGTCTTATGGGTGCTGGTGAGGGTGCAAGAGCTGAACAATTTTCGCCTATGAAGTTTATGTTAGGTGGCGCGAAGATAAATATGAGAATAGACCAGGATGCTACAGGTATTTCTGTAATGTTTGTTGGTGTCGATATCCTTGGAAGTGGTCCACCAGATGCTTCGTTTAATGATCAGGCAGAGGATAGCGGATCTTCTAATGATTTGCGTACACAGAACTGGAAATTTGGCAGTGGTGCTCCCGAGATCTATGATTGGGTTGTATATGGAATACATTACGAAGATAGTGCTATAAATGACAGTTTCAAGATTAATACAACAATGCCAACATTATATGATAATGACTGGAATGCTATATGGAATGGGAGCTCAAATACATTGGGTCAGAATGTTCCCGGGGATTTTGCAGGATTTAACAATAGTTGGTTTAACCAAAGCAATCCAATGCATTGTGATAGTAATATAAGTAAAGTAATAACAATAAATACAACTTATCAGGGTTGTTATGTTAACACAACAAACAATACAATTTGGATATCTGTTCCACACTTTAGTGGGCAGTTAGTGCAGACAACTTCAAGCGGGACTAAGGTTTCTTCAGGATCATCAAGTACACCTTCTTCTGGCAGCAGTAGTATTGTAGATAGTGGAACAGCAAAAACTACGACAACACCAGAGGCAGCTGTTGAAACAAATTCAATTGCAAATGAAATAAAACAAAGTGCAGAAAGAATAAGTACGATATTAGAAGATTTAAAAATAAAAGCAGCAGTTCAGGATATTGTTGGATCTTTACCTTTAAATGAAGTAGCTAAGAATTCTGAAGCGGTATCCAAGTCCGTATCGGTATCAAGATCAATTGAATCAAAGACATCAACAGTTTTAACTACAAATATAAAATATGCTGGAAAGGACTTGGTAAAAGATTTTATGGTTTATGATATAATCCCAAAGACCTTTGCTTCTGACATAAGTGAGGTTACAGTATCAACACCAGCTAAGGCTAAATATAAAGTAATAGAGAAGGATCCAAAAATACTGATAATATTTGAAAATATCACCGAAGGAGAGAATAATGTTGTTACTTACCTTATTGATAAGCATCTTAGTGCTAATGTGATAAATGACTTTGATAGTCCAATATTATTTGCAAAAGAGATAATAACCAAAGAAGAACTTGCTAAGAAAGAGGCTGCAAAACCCATCAGCAAAGAAGAGACAAAAGAAGCAGTTAAGAAACCAATAAGATCTTATAACTGGGTACCATATGTTATTGTTTTGCTTGTAATTGCAGCAGTTGTTTATTTCATAGTTAAGAAGAAACAATAATCCGAGTTCACAAAAACTATATAAACAAATTTCTTTTAGTTTATAATATGAAAAAATATACCTATTTCTTATATTTGCTTCCATTGGTTATTATTTTAATATTTTTAATGCCTTACATATTACCAGCAGAAAAGCTTAGTGACGTAAGCACTACAGGGGGGTTTATATTGAAGGATCAGATATGGGAAGGAGAGATTTACATAAAGAAAAATCTGAATACTCCTTTTAGTGCTGTTGTAAGAATAATGCCCGGTACTAAGATTAATGTTGCTAAGTCAGTTAAACTTACATTTAATGGCAAGCTAATAGCGACAGGGGCCGTTGATAATCCAATAAGGTTTACTTCTATTGAAAGCAAACCAAATCCTGGTGATTGGGAGGGCATTTACGTTAATGGTGCAGACAGCATTCTTGATAATGTCCAGATAGGTTATGCAGAGAATGATGTTGTTATAAATGCAAAAAAAGCAGCTGTTAAGAATGGTTTTTTCCATAGTGCAGAAACTTGTTTGACTTACAATACAAATACTGTTCTTGAAAATAACAGGTTTAAAGACTGCGAAACTAACGAAAAGAATATAAATAATTAGTTAATAATAATCTTATGGCAAAGGATGAGGATTCTGAAGAAGAATATGGTTTGGATAGTGAAGAAAGTGAGGATGACGATGTTTACTCTGAGAAAGGTCTAGAAAACTTGGAAGATGATGATGAGATAAGCATAGAAGAAGAAGGGCTAATGGAGGGATTTCATGAGGGGGGTAGGCTTACAAAATGTGCTTACTGCGGCAGGATACTTTCAGATGATGAAACTAAGGTTTTTGAAGAAGAGGTTGGAGATAAGGTTTATAGATTTTGTTCTGCTGAGCATGCGGAGTTATATGTTACCCATAAAGGCAGGAAGCTTTTTAGGGAAGAGCTAAAAGAGCTTAAAGAAGAAAAGAACATTAAAAGAGAAGAAAAAGAAGCCGGCGTGAAAAAGAAATTTAAAACAAAAATTATCAATACAAGAAATAAGAAATCAAGGAGATAATTATCTTTGGTACAATTTTGCCAGTAACTTTATTTTTTTAACCAATAAATAACCAGAATTCTTGCCTTCCATTATTTTTTCTGAATCCAGTATATCCAATTTCTTTGAAAAGATAGGGCCATCTATAACTAAAGAATTATAACTTCCACCCTCTCCAAGCAGGTTAAATCCGTATTTAATTGAGAGTTTTTTCAGGTCATTTATCGTATCCTTATCTATTTTTTTGCCAAGCCAGCTTTCATCTAATCCGTCTGCCGCAATCTCAGTCATAACAATTTCGTAGCCTTTGCTAATCATTTCTTTAAGCAGGTCTTCCTCATCTAATCCTGTATGCGTAGCAAAAACTTCAATTCCTAAAGGAAATAATGCATCCCTTATGCTTCTTATCTGTGTTTCTTGTAGTCCTATACCGCCCAAAAGTACTGCATCAACTGGGTTTTTTGCCACAATTTCCTTAACTATTTCAGCTTCCTTTACAGGGTCTGCGACTTCACATGTTGTATAAATATGCTTCAATCCAAGTACTTCGGATAATTCTTTTGTAAATTCAACTGTTGCAAAATGGAATAAGAAACAATCTGTTCTGTTTGGTTTTACAGATAGTAAATACTTAATGTTCCATTTTTTCCTTAAAGCATGTTCTATTGCTAATGTCGAATCTTTTCCACCTGAATAAAGTATTGCTACATCCATTTAATTCTTTTAAACGAAAAGGTTTATAAACTTTACTTATGCTGGGGGGTTGGTGCGAAATAGAGCATAATTCTTAGTGCAGTTGCTCTAAAGTAACTTCTTATGTTATGCTTTAGAGCAAGTAGTCCTAAGAATAGCTTTCTGTGTCTTGATTTTCTGCACCTGATCTTCATATCGGTTTCTGTTTGTAGCCCGCCAAATATTCCTTCTATTAAACCCCTAGTCTTTTTCCGGGAATCGTTATCATACTCCTTAAAGATATACTTTTTTCTGTGTATTCAGTTTTATCCTTGGGGACTATATTTGGTTTCAATCCCAATGATTTGCATTTCTCCAGATTTTCCTTTCCAAAGTATCCTTTGTCTGCATGAAGTTTTTTATCTTCGACTACCTTTTCTTTATGCAGCAATTTATTTCTTAATGAAGGACTGTCATTAACACTCCCTTCTGAACTAAAAGCACTTACTATGCTTATTACCCCAAGAGTGAATATATATTGCACTAAAAGATGAAGCTTCCATGTATCATGGTAAAAAATATCTTCTCCCGCTTTATTTACTATTTTAAGCCTGTCGCATGTTGCTTTTGTACTATCTGCTATATAATCTCCAGCATCATCTATGCCTATTATCTTCTTGTGTAATTTGAACACAAGGTCATTAACATATTTCTGGTTTAACTTTCCAAACCATCTAACACAGTTAGTATGGTCTAACTGTTTTTCAGTTAGAATTTTAATTATTTGCTCTGTTTCCCTGAAATCAAGATCAAAATATGCATGAAGTATACTCATGCATACATATTCTTTCCTGCTTAAATTGGGTTTTCTCCCTAACTCATTGAACTGGAAGGGTATATGTTTTTCATCAACCAATTCAATACAGAAATTCCACACCTTGCGATAATCTTTTATTCCAGCTCTCTCATACTGTTTCCAGTATCCAGCACGTTTCTTTTTGTTGGGATACTTAAGTGCCATATGGCATCACCTCTTTATTAGCTAAATATAGAGGTGCCTATTGGCACTTAATCATTTCGCACCAACCCCTGTTGA
>JACPNI010000014.1 GCA_016185555.1 Candidatus Woesearchaeota archaeon
AAGTTTGTAATTTTATACGTGGAGGAAAAAATGAATAAAGGCTTAGAAAGAAAGATTAAAAAAATAAAAAAAATGGCAGTAGAAAAAGAATTTTTCAGAAAAGCAAACTTAATTACAGAATCCCTTGGTTATAGTCATTGTATTAGTAGGGTAACGTTAGATGAAATGATTTATGAAGGTGAAGAAGATATATATTGTGCGCCCATATATAATGCTAATGGGTTTAAAATTGAGCCAGATGGAGAATTTATGCGCATTATATATAAAGATAAAATAGTTTATGAAGGTGGTCCTTCTGTGAAAGATATTGGGTGTTATATCCCTGGAGAATGGGAAAAAGAATTTGGAGAATTATATCTTAAAGCGAAGCTTAGGGATGTGGAGATTAGGCAAAGGAAAGTAGTTGAAGATGTTGCAGAAGCAGCTAGGAATAAAGCAAGAGAAGAAGAAAGGCTTAAAGCAAGATTTGGATTAAAATAAGGAGGAGAAAATGGATAAAGACTTGGAAAGAAAGATTGGAGAAAGAAGACAAGAAGCTCAAAATAAAAAGATCTATGAAAAAGCACGTATGATTGCCCAAGTTCTTGGTTGGCGTAAAAGATATATTGATGATGAGAGTGGTGAAATTTATACCTATGGATTTGTTTGTAATCCATTTGAAATAAAAGTTGAAGGTTTAGTTACTTGTCTTTATAATAATAAAAAGGTTTTCAGTGGAGATCCAATTGAGTGTTATATCCCAGGAGAATGGGAAACTAAACTTGAAGAACTTTACCTTAAGGCTGTTAAAACAAAGGAAGAACAAATAAAAGAATCATTAATAAGAAAAGAGAAACAAAGAATTGAAGAAGAAAAAGAGCTAAGAAGAATGTTCGGCCTTGATTGATTAAGTGAATTTATATGATGTAACATTTCTTTAACTAGGTTCACTAGTTCTTGTTTTAGTTGGCTGTTTTCGTATACTACAATTCGAAAACGCGACGCAAAGCTTAAAAACAGTATTTATATTAGAACACTTATAGCGGAGTAGGGCAGAGTTTAGGATTCTGTTCCTAAGCGCCTAATCAGGAGTGCCCGATGATTCTACCGGCCTAGTAGAAGCGGAAGGCTCATAAGCACACTGAGGGACCCATAGGTCGCTGGTTCAAATCCAGTCTCCGCTATCATACTTCTACCGTGACCACCACCGGACATCTTTGAAAAAGAGAACACGCAAACTACCAAATAATGCTTTTCGGTCTAAAGACACGAAAATCAATTACGTAGTTTTCGCTTAACATTTTCTTTTTCCTAAAACACCAAAGTCTTTGTAAAAATAAAAAACTTTGGAGGTTGATTAAAATGAATTTAGTAACGAATGAACAATATGAACTAGGGTTAGCAGAATTTATTGGAATACTCTTAGGTGATGGTTCAATTTGTATAAAAAATGTTAATTCAAAGTGTCATAATAGGTTAAAAATTACACTTGATTCTAATAGTGATAAAGAATACATCAATTATGTTAGTAATTTGATTGAATTTTTATTTAACGTAAAGCCCCATATTAAAAAAAGAAACAATGAAAATGCTGTTGATATATTTGTTTTTAATAAAGAACTCATAAGTTTTCTTGTAAATGAGGTCGGTTTGCAACTTTCCCCCAAATGGAATAAAGCAATAGTTCCAAACACGTTCATGAGAGATAATCTGGATTTGTTGGTAATCAGGGGGTATTTTGACACAGATGGAGCTTTAGTAACAACTAACAATAACGGAACTATTTATCCAAGATTGGAAATGAAAGTATGTCCTTCACCGATGCAAAGCCAATTTATTAGGATTTTACAAAAATATAATTTTAAGTTTGGAGCTTATCAAATTGGTAAAGGGAAGGTTAGGATACAATTAAATGGGAAAAGGCAGCTTGAAAGTTGGATAAATCTTGTTGGATTCAGTAACCAGAAGAATTCAGATAAAATCAAACGATTCTTGTAGTCTTTCCAATGTTGGGCCAGGATTAAACTCGATGATGCTTCTTATAGAGATCAAAGAGTACATAAAACATGTATGGTTAGTATGAAATCTAGAGGGTCGGGTATTTTAAGAGAAGATGAGAATTTATTTAAACTACCAATCCATCATAATTTTGGTGATAACATGGGAGAAATGATTTATTCAAGAATAAAAGAGCTTAATCCTGATGAGTTTTTAAGGATGAAAGAGGTTTTAACTCTTTTTTATGAAAGAATTAAAAGAAGCTTTGATTCAAATCTTTATGTTGATGTGCATGTTTATGACTCAAGAGGCAATGAAAATAAGAGAAAAAAATATGTAATTAATCTGAGATTAGACCTTCCAGGAAAAAAAGTTGTTGCTGAGGATTTTGACTGGGATATAGCTAAAGCTGTTCATAAGGTTATTAATAATATTGATAGTGAATTAAAGCGCATTGCTAAAAAAGATTCAAATAGGATTAGAATGCGCCATACAATACACAGGAGTGCTAAAGGATAATCCTAATGTCCTTAACTGACGTATTTATGTTCTTTTCTTTAATGATGGCTTTAACTAATTCTACTGGATCAGTAAATTTTCTCTCCACTTCAACATAAATAATCCCAGATTCCTCGTTAAATTTATACCCTTTCCATTTCTTTTTAAAGTTTTCAACACTATCCCTGAATCTTAGAGGAGGTCCATAATGTTTTTTCGTTTTTTCTAAAGGCCTATTATATATTATAAACCAGAAGTTTGCTTTTTTATTCCAGTGCCAGTCAGATTCTTTAATGCCAAATTCATTTTCTTCTAATTTAGTTTTAATGAAATTGAAGCACCTGACTATCTTTGCCCCAACAACATCCTCCTTCCCATTAAGGGGGGTTGCTTCAAGATGAATAAGCCTGTCACTGCCTGCCTTTGTTTTTAATTCATCAAAACTTAGCTCTTTAGCTTCAAAAAACTCTTTGGATGGATTGTTAAGAAATTCTTTTGCAGCATTTATGAAATTATTATATACTTCTTTGCTTAAGGCAGCAGAGGCATTCCTGTCTTTTTGTACAGGATCAATTATTATTAAAGGACTGTATTTTTTGGAAATATTCAGATTCATGGCATCTTTTTTGTTTCCAATAATCTCATTTTCTTTCCATTTAGCTGCATTCTTTAATAGATTTAAAAAAGAACCATAGTGAATAACAAGAATCTCAAGTACATAGCCTGAAAAACCCATTATATAACTTTCAGCACCATAAAATCTCTGAGCCTTGCAAAATGCCTTGGCTAACCTGATATCATCTGCCAATCTTTTATATTTACCAACATATTTTGTATGAAAAGGGCTTAGGTCAGTTATATTTAGTGCTTCTTCTGGTTTTTTAATATCTAAAATGGGTATTATCTCAAAGGTGTACTTGTCTTCTTTTATCCTATAATAATCCCTAGAGCCATGCAGTCTTTCTACTTTTTTAAATCTTTTATTTAATTCCTTTCCAAGAATCTTTGATATATCTTTAAGTTTATATTTTTTATAATTAAATTTTACATATAAATCAACATCATAATCATCCCTTAACCAGGTTCCTTTAGCACCAGAACCACCAGGAATTATCTTTGTATCCTTTATTTTTATCTTATTAATAATCTTTTTTGATACTTCTTTTACCTCTTTTTCTTCTAGTTTGGTTGGTTTAATATCTCCAAGAACTAAGTTAAATGCTTCTTTTATTTCCATGAAACTGGGATTATGTTTGAGTATAAAAGTTTTTTCTATAGGTTGAGAAATATTTATAATCTAAAAGACACCCATTTTTAATATGAATATCCTATTTATATGCAACCAGAATAAAAATCGCAGTAAAACAGCAGAAGAACTGTTTAAAGAGAATTTTAACACGAAATCTGCAGGCCTTTATAATGAAAACCCCGTTAATGAAGAAGAAATTTCATGGGCTGATATTATTATAGTTATGGAAGACAAGCAAAGGAGTGAAATAGCTAAGAGATTCCCTAAATCCTATATGGAAAAGAGAATTCTTTCTTTAGATGTTCCTGATATTTATTTATATAATGATCCTGAATTAGTTGATGTTTTAAGGTCAAAAATGCAAGAAGTGGGAGAACTATTCTAATCATTCATTAAGTTGTTTTATTGCTTCTTTCTTAGATCTAAAAATTTTTGTTTCTGCAACCGATAATTCTGGAAGCCTTCTTGTTACCTTATATTTCTTACCCATCTCATCTTTAAATTCCATAATAGAGATTTCCCACTTTTTTGTTTGATGTTTTTTATTAATCTCCATTTAGGTAATATAATAATCTATTATAAAAGTTTTTCCTACTAAAATAAGTTCATTAAGAAATAGTCCTTCTTTTATAAGAATATTATCTAAATCTTAAATATCTCTTTAATATGACTCTCAGAAGATTCATATTCGGCGTCCCTTAATCTTCTATTGGCTTCTTTCCCTTGCAAATCTGTTGAGAAAATTATGGATAAATCATAAATTTTATTTAGAATTTCAGAAAGTCCTCCCATTCTCTTTCTGTAGGCTTCTTCATTACCAAACTTTAGTTTAATTGCTTGTTCATAAGAATCAGTATCTTGTTCTATAATTTCCTGAAAAAATTTAATTCTTGATTTTGTAAGTTCCTTTTCTAAGAAATCTCTTCCAGGAAAGGTTTCTATTCTACCAAAATAATCCATCTCCAACTTTACTGAATCTACATATAAAAACGTAAGGTCTTTATCAGTTATAGATGAGCCATTTAGATCATATGCCTTTTTAACTAATAAACGAGTTTTTTCAACAGACCATTCTATGGCTTTATTAATGAACTCTTCTATTTGTTCTTTTTTATATCCTTGAAGTTGTTCAAAGCCTTTTCTACAAACTCTTTCATTTGCTTTTCTTTCACTATCTAAAATTGATTCAAGTAGACTCATTTCTATTCCGTACTGATAACTATTTTTAAATTTTATGTATTAACATTATTTTGGAATACTGCATATTAACATTAGGACAATACATTTGGGCTTTTGGCATAGAAATGCTTTTAAAAGGATCAAAAATGTAGTTTAATACCAAATAGTGGAGGAATGAAAAATGAATATACCAAGAAGAAAATTTTTAGGGGAGGGGCTGGGTATTATTAGTATTTTAGCCATGCCACAGATTGCAGGTTCACAGGAAATGTATGGTCTTAAGGAGTTCAGGGAATATGCCGTATCGATATATAAAGAAGCGAAGAAGTATAGTGAGAAAGGGGTCGTT
>JACPNI010000010.1 GCA_016185555.1 Candidatus Woesearchaeota archaeon
AAAGAATGATTCTTTCTATTGATAAAATACGGATGCTGTCAGATAAAAACCTGGAAGGGGAGATAAATAATCTTAATCCGGAGGTAGTTGAAAGTTTGGTTAAAAAGGAATTAAAAAATATCCTGATATCGTTGCTTTTATCTAAGCCGATGTGTGGAGTAGATTTAGTTAAACTTCTCTATGAAAAATTTAAAGTATTTATTTCTCCTGGTATGTTATATCCAACCTTACATGATTTAGAAAAAGAAGGGCTGATAAGTTATGACTATAAGATAAAAAATAAAATCTACAAAGTAAATGAAAAAAATAATGCAGAACTCTTACTTAAAAATCATGTTCAGGTAACTTCTTTATTATCAAAATTTCTTGTAAAGGATTAAAATGGGAACTAAAAGAAAAAAACAATTAGACCATAAAAAGTTAGAAAGGCAAAATAGAAAAATAACCCGGGCATTAGAAGCACCAATAAGCCAGATGGAAAAGGCTAAAGAACAAAAGGGATATATCTACGTTTATGGAATAACAAATAGCAAAGATACTCATTTAAATATCAGGGGCTTGAAAGAGATGCCAATTCTGAAAATTAATTTTAAGGATTTAACCGTTTTAACAAGCTTTTATCCAAATCTATCCCCACAGATAGAAGAAGGTGAAGCAATGCATCATGCAGAGATATTAAATAAAATAGCAGAAAAAAATAAAAAATCTTAGAAGTTGTTTTAACACAATCTTACCAGGAAATCAAAAAAAGCCTGGAATCAGTGAAAGGCAGGGTTGAATTGGGTATTAAATTAGTAAAAAACCAAACCGAAGATATATCTATGGATATTGCGAAGGAAATTTTAGGATCTTTAAATAAATTAAGTGTGAAGGGTTTCATTGGGAATAAATTTAGTGATAGACTTTTATTGAATTGCTCTTTTTTAGTAGAAAAAAATAAATTTGATGAATTTTCCAATAAGGTCGCAGAACTTGAAGAGAGACATAAAAATTTAAAGTTTATTTATACAGGTCCATGGCCACCATATTCTTTTGTCAACATAAAAATATCAGGAAGTTAAAATGTTCCTTATTGATGATTTATTATTGAGGCTCTTTGGAATTTCACTAAAGCCTTTTGATATGATATGGCTATTAGAATTAACCAGAAATTACGCCTTAAGGGAGAAATATGATCTTAAGAAGATTAATGACCAAATAAAGGAAAACAGGCTATTCTTTGAGATTAATGAAATAAATGAAGCGGAATATGAAAAAAATAATGAACTATTACTAAAGGAAAGAGAAGTAGCAGAGCATGTAATGGCTAATTTATCAAATGATATGAGAATTCAAGAACTTTAAGGGGGGATAATATGGTAGATTCGATTGGCAGATTTCCTGTAGGAAAAAGCTCAACAGTAGGGAAAAAAAGAACAAAATTTTTACAGAGAACTATCCAAAAAATGGTGCAATGGCGGGATCATGCAAGAATAAATTTATTCCAGCAAAGAAGAAGGTATAAACAAAAAATCGAGAGCAATCAGGCTTTAATGAAGGCAAGAAAGGTGGGGAGACTCCCAAATACAAATCCTAGCAGTAAGCTCAGCCGGCTTAATGATGATGGACTTATTCCTAAAGCAAGAAAGTTTGGCATAACTCATTCTACAGTACCCTTAAAACCGAAATATTCAACAGTAAAACCTGCAGAAAGGATTTATGGTAACAGATGGAAGAAACGTGAGGCACAGAAATGACAGGATTTCAACATTCTGACAGTATTGGGCTGGCAGAACTTATTGACCGGATTTTAGACAAAGGACTGGTAATAAACGCAGATATCAAGATAGATTTAGCAGGCACAGAAATTTTAGGGATAAAAATAAGGGCGGCTTTGGCTAGTTTTGAAACTGCAGCCAAGTTTGGTTTGGCTTTTCCTTCGGGAACTAATCTAAATGCCCCGGCTTGGAAGATAGCGGGTTATGGATGTGAACCTTGTCCCAAATGTGGAAATCAACTCTTTACCAAATACGAAGAAGTTTGTTCCTGCGGCTGGAAAAAAACAGGCATTAGACAAAAAAATCAAAAAATTGAGGTTATAAAAAATGAAAGCCATAATTAAAAGTGCTAAATTAAGAAGGATAGATGATGTATGGAAAAAGCATAAGCCCCAGGGTTTAGGATTTAGCGATACTGATGTTATAATTATAGAATTGAAAATAAAAGAGGGTAAGGAATTTACCCAGAATTTTTACTTCAGATTGAAAGGAGATGGAACTGTGGGTCATAGTATTACAAAAGCTAGTGAAAAAAGACAGCTCAATATACTAACCTTTATAAAAAGATACATAAGCAAAGAAAAAAATTACAATATAAGAGCAAATATAATCAAATGGAAAGATAAAGAAGTAGAGGTAGAAAAATTGGATGCTGGTTACACAATAAAAATCTAAATCTTGAAAAAGATGGTAGATAATAAAGATAACTTGTTGACAAAAATACCAATTTTAGGTTATCTATTCAGAAAAATTAATGAGAATAGAAAACCAATTGAAACTACCTTAAAAACAGAAAGGGAAACAAGTGGTGGGGTGGAGGAAGATCGTTGGCTGTGGGGGCTTATAACAATTACATCAGAAAAAATATTTAATACATTAAAGTTAAGGAGGAAAAAATAATGAACAAAAAAACAGAGGAGGAAAAAGAAAAAGGCATTACTGAAAGCTTCTTAGGAGGAATTCCTTTTCTGGGGGATTTTTTTAAGGAGTTGAGTAAGACAGAAGTCTTCAAAGAAAGGTTTAGGGAAGTGGATGAGAAAATCAAAGAAAATCTCAAAAAAGGTGGAAAGAGAAAATGGGATTTTGAAGCAAATGTTTCTGTTCGGCCAATAATTAATGAAGTTAAAAAAGAAACCTCCAATATACATTTGCATAAAGATTATTTCTATGGGGAAAAAGGCAATAAATTAACCTTAGCTGTGAAAGCCCCGCAGGAAAAATTAAGCTGGAGAATAGAAGGTAAAAATTTGCTTATTAAAGCGGACAATTTTGAAAAAAAGATAGAACTACCCGGTTACTTTAAAGATATTAAAAAAAGGAAATATGAAAAAGGATTTTTATTTCTTGAATTAACAAAATGACAATCAAAGTTGATAGTGAGAACCTAAAGGAAGGTTTATTGGGGTTAGTAATTGCTTTGGTGGAGATTATTAAAGATGTTCTACAAAAACAAGCGATTTATCGTATAGAATCAAACTCTTTAAGAGAAGAAGAGGCAGAGAAATTAGGTTTGGCATTCATGAAATTAGATGAAACTCTGGAGAAAATCAAAAAAGAAAATAATCTTGAAAAAACTACCAATAAAATCAGGGCAGATTTGGATAATCTAGTTAACGATACCATAACAAAATTAACTGATCCTTTACTACTGGAGGCAAAGAATGCCCAATAATGCCTTGTATATGTATGGTGTCGTAAGGTGTGGATTTGACCTAAACTGGAAAGAAAATGGCATTAATGGGGAAAATGTTTATGCTATAAGTGGGGGAAAATTTAGTGCCCTGGTTCATGATTGTGAAGAAAAACCTTATGCCCCAAAAGAACCGAATGAAGTTAAGGAATTAATAATCGCACATAGCAAAATTTTAAACAGGGCAATAGAAGATTTTGGGGGGGTTATACCTTCAAATTTTAATACTATCATAAAAAACAATGGAAACCTGTCAAAAAATAATCTAAAAAAATGGCTTAAAGATGAACAAGAAAGACTCGAAAGAACGTGGAATAAAGTAAGAGGCAAGAGAGAATACGGATTAAGGATTTACTATGAAAAGGACAAATTTATCCAGGAAGCATCTGAAAACAATAGAGTGAGGAAAATCAAAGAAAGCATAAATGGGAAAGAAGGGGGTTTAAGTTATCTTTTACAGTGCAAAGTAAAATCGAAAATCAAAGATCTCGTACAGGAAAAGATTATCAGATTAAAACAAGAAGTTTGTAATAATATAAAAAATATAACCGAGAATACTGTAATTAACCCCTCTAGCATCCTTCTTGATGAGGAGAAGGATTTGCTACTAAGTTTGTCTGTTCTAATAGAAGAAGAAAAGGTAAGCGGGATTAAAGAAATTTTAGAGAAAAGCAAAGAAGAGGGCCTTTCTTTTCATTTAGCTGGTCCATTTGCCCCCCATTCATTTATATAAATATGGAACAAAAAAGCAATATTGGAATTGTAGAATTGATTGATAGAACCTTAAATAAGGGGGTTATTCTAAATGCAGATTTAATAATTACTGTCGCTGATGTTCCCCTGTTAGCAGCCAATTTAAGGCTGGCATTGGCAAGTGTAGAAACAATGTTAAAATATGGTGTAATGGAAGATCTTATATCATCTAATAATAAAGAAACAAAATCATTGTTATATGCATAATATGAATATAAATACCAGTATAAGATCAATGTGGCATAAAAATGAAGATCTGAATAAAGCATCCTTCTCGATAAAAGCAAACCAAAACACAGTTGGGAGAATAAAAGAAAAAGAACTTTTAATGAATTTTGTTAAAAATGGGGATATTTGCTTTTTAACAGGACCAACTGGTGTTGGAAAAAGCTCTTTATTATTATGGCTTGCTAAAAATTTAAAGTCACATAATGTATTTTATATTGATGCTGCAAGTGTTGGAAAGGAATTTAGCATTAAAAGATTTCTTCAAAGTTCAAGAAGGGGATTTGATAGGCTTAAAAATTATCCACGGAATAGTGTTATTTTATTAGATGAATCCCAGGATTGTGAACCTGAACTGCAAAAGGCTCTGAAATTGCATTGGGATCATAACCATATAAAAAGCATCGTAATAACCGTGAGACAATGTGTATGTTCCAAGCATCATGCGACGTTTTGCCTCGGATGCAAAATAACTTCTGTTGTTACCGAATCGTATTCCGTCATAACGAGCTAAATTTGAAGAAACTTCTGAACGTTGCAATATCGTGTAAACGGAGATGGAATATTTCGGAGATAATAATGAAACCTTTTTGATATTGTGTCCCATTTTTTTGAAAATCTCGATCGATTCGTTTACTTTTTTTTCAACATCCTTATCAAGTCCTTCAAAATATTCTTCAGGGA
>JACPNI010000042.1 GCA_016185555.1 Candidatus Woesearchaeota archaeon
CTTATTTTTGATTTTGCTTTGGTTGTCTTAACTATCTTTAGCCAGTCACGCTTAGGTTTGGATATGTTTAATGTTAAAATATTTATTATATCGCCATTTTTTAGTTCATATCTTAAAGGGACAATCCTCCCGTTTATTATAGCACCATTGCATTTATTCCCTAAATCTGTATGCACTGCATATGCGTAATCTATTGGGCATGATCCTTTTGGAAGCCTTATTACGTCCCCTTTAGGACTGAATACATATATTTCATCTTCAAAAAAGTCAATTTTCAAGAACTCCATAAACTCTTTTGTACTCTTGCTTGAGTTATGCATTTCAAGCATTTCCCTGAGCCAGCTTAACTTCTTGTCAAAATCTTTATCACCATAAATTCCCTTATATTTCCAATGAGCTGCTATGCCTTCTTCTGCAACCCTGTCCATTTCCTCTGTTCTTATCTGAACCTCAATTGGCTGGTTTAATGCCATGACTGCTGTATGCAGACTCTGGTACATATTCTCTTTTGGCATTGCAATATAATCATTAAACTCACCGGATATTGGTTTCCACAAAGAATGGATTATCCCGAGGATTTCGTAACAATTCTTAACTGTATCAGTGATAATCCTCAACCCGATAAGATCGTATATTTCTTCAAAAGTCCTGTGCTTTGTAATCATTTTTTTATAAATGCTGTAGAAATGTTTTGGCCTGCCCTTTATTGTTGCTTTTATTCCATATTTTTCAAGCTCTTTTTCAAGTGTTGACTTTAATTTCTTAAGTTCAATTTCTCTTTCACTTCTTTTTTTGCCAAATTTCTCCTTGAATTTTTGATACATCTCAGGTTCAAGGTACTTAAATGAAAGATCCTCAAGCTCCCGCTTAGTGCTCGCAATACCAAGACGGTAAGCCAAAGGGGCGTAGATTTCAAGTGTATCCTTAGCAATCCTCTTTTGGTCTTCTTCCGGCAGATACTTTAACGTCCTCATGTTATGAAGTTTATCCGCCAGTTTTATTATTATAACACGGACATCTTTAGTAGAAGCCATCAGCATTTTCCTTATGCTTTCTGCATTATAGTCTAGTTTCCTGTTATATTTAATGCTTGTAAGTTTGGTTACACCATCAACCAAAGAAGCAACCTCAGCGCCAAATTCCTTTTTTACAACGTCCAATGAAGCTGCAGTATCTTCAACAACATCATGAAGTAACGCTGCTGTTATTGTAGAATCATCCATTTTAAGGTCTGCCAATATAAATGCAACATTTAACGGATGCTGTATGAAAGGCTCACCAGAAGCCCTCTTTTCATTCTTATGGAACTCATTGGCAAAGTCATATGCTTTCCTGATTATTTCTAGACCTGACTTTTTGTTATACTCCTTAATCTTGTTTATTAAATCCTTTAAATGCATGAATGTAGGGTATCAAAATTAATTAAAAAACTTGCTATTCTAAAAATGAGCCAAATTCGGGCCTTTAAAACAATATTGCACTGCATAAATTGGATAATCATAACCCGGACCTTCTATCATAAGCTTGTCGCCCAATATATATGCATTTGCACCATATGGGACTTTTGAAATAATGGCTTTATCAAGATCATAATTAGCGAATAAGTCAATTAATCTTGGTGCTCCAATATGGATTGCTTCAACTATCGTACCTTTGCTATTACGAATTTCAGACTTATGATTTATGAATAGTTGTTCTAATTTATTTTGCTTTCTTGCTTTCATCTTTTGTATCTCCTTATAAGATCTGATTCTGATTTATTAACTGCATTTCTATAAATTGCGTTAAATTCATGCATTTTCTTCCTGGAGTTTTCAACTAATGTTCTGCCGAGTTCTTTGCCAAGCTTGCTGTTTTCTGTAAACTCAATGCCCTCTTCATTTACAAATTTATTTATTCTATACTCTAAATAATTTTCTCCCCTATAAACTCTGACATAATCGCCTTTAGAATCACCAATAATACCAGAATCTCCTGAATCAAGTAATACAATAACTTTGCTTTCTTTTAGGTATGAGATTGTGACCTTCCTATGATGAGTCCAGCCATAATTGATAACGTCTACTTCGGTCCTAATTTCACACTCCCGGCCTTCATATAATCTAGTGCTGCATGCTCCTAATCCAATTGCAAGAACAGTAACTATTCCCGTTAAAAAATTTCTCGATCACATTTTTTCTCCTTGATTTTTGCAAGACGCACCCCTAACCAGTTATACTTTAAGGAAGGCTTCCCACAAATCCCCAGGCCCAAGCTCCCGCCACGGTTTGCCGCCATTTCACCTGCTTTTGGAGAAGAATAAGAAAACTCTCCAATCCTATCCTTAACGACAACTGGGTAGCCAAATTGATTAATATCAGTTCTATCAAATCTTCCATCTGTTTGAGTCAGGAAAATTTCTTCTTCTCTAGAACCGATTTTTACTTTATTTTTGTCTAATATTAAATCTTCCAGCCATTCTGCTTTAGTATTAACCATTTCATCAAGTGTTTTTTTAGCTTCTAAATTGCCTTGCTGTGCTAAATCTTTGATATATGGAATAAAAAGCCTATACATTAAAGCTGTGGTTAGTAATTTATAACCCATAGACTCGACAAGCTTCCTTGCATTGGTTTGACTTATATCCGAAACATAATAATTATCCTTATCTGTTAATGTAATCCCACATCTTGCTGCTGCATCTCTTACATCTTGATCAATCCTAAGCATGTTTTTTGCAATACTTAAATACAAACATGCATCCAAGTCTCCATATCCTGCATCTCTTAAGAAGATTCTATAACTAGAACTGGTTGATTGAAGAATTAACTGCAAATTTATCCTGTAAAAACCCTTCTGAACATTAGCAACTGGTTTTGGTTTTTCTTCCATTAACTTCTTATAAATTCTTTCCATATCTGCTTCAGTTAACCTTGGTACCGGTATTAATGGTTTTATTTCATGTGTCATTTTAAAATCCTAAAGCTTTTAGTTCTTTTACTTTCTTTTTATTATTTTTATTTCCGTATATAAAAGAACCAATCGCACCCAAACTACCAGTTAAAAGACATGAAAAAAATAAAAATGGAGATTTATAAAGAAAAGA
>JACPNI010000043.1 GCA_016185555.1 Candidatus Woesearchaeota archaeon
AGAAACCTTTAACCTCATCTAATGCATTTTCAAATTCACTATCTCTTCTAATAGGCATGTAACTCTGGAGTTATAACCCATTTATAAAACTTTCGCATCACTTTTCCGGAAAAATTTATAAGGGATATAACTAAATACTAGGGAATGGAACTTAAAAATTGGGCAGGTGCAATTCAAGTTGCATCATTAGCATTAATTATTATTTCATCTTTCTTTTTATATGATGATTATAAAAGCAATGCTATAACAAAGGGCTTATGCAGCTTAAGTCCTGGATTTGGCACAGCATCATTAATTATAACTTTAATATCATCAACTATAATATTAATACTGGCTATACTTATTGAGGGGGATCAAAGATACTTCATCAAAGGCAAACTATACGATCCGAGCTTAATGTTGCAGAATATTCTTTTGCTGATTATTATTATTTTAATTATTGCAATTAGGAATATAATAAATAACTATAAACACATATTATGCTTCTATAATATCTCATTTTATATTATTATCTTCGTACTATTGTTTATTACAATCAACCTGTATAAAGAGTATGGAAGATTAAGGTAAAATTAATCTGTCTCTTTTGTTAAAATTGTTATAAGCTTATTAGATAAGTAAGAGATTACAAATACAACTATAACCAGTCCAATAATATACGCCCAATCCATTAGATTAAGAGGCATTAATTTTAACAGGAAGTTTAATGGTGTATACACGACTAAAAGCTGCAGAAATATTGAAAAGGCTATTGCAAATAATAAATACTTATTAGAGAATAATCTTGCCTTATACTCCTTTTCTATTATATAAACCCTGGCAAACTCAAGCATTACGATTGTTGTCAAAGCAAGAGTCTGTGCCTTAACAAGATTAACTGACAAGCCGTAATTAAATATATATAAAACCGCTGCAGTAATCAGCAGGCTTGTTGCTATTATATTCCAGAACATATTGGCTGAGATTATCTTTTCATTGGTCTTCCTTGGTTGCCTTCTCATTATCATTTCTTCAGGCTTGTCAAAACCAAGTGCCAATGCAGGCATACCATCTGTTACAAGATTCAGCCATAATAACTGCACAGCAACCAGAGGCACTGCTATTTTTCCCAGGTACTGCCAGCCCAACATTATTGGTATAAATAACACTAAAACTTCTCCTAAGTTTGCAGATAAAAGATAATTTACAAATTTTTTAATATTATCATAAATCCCACGGCCTTCTTCAATAGCATTGACAATAGATGCAAAATTATCATCAACAAGTATCATGGAAGCTGCATCTTTGGAAACATCAGTTCCTGTCTTGCCCATTGCAACACCTATGTCTGCTTTTTTCAGGGCAGGTGCATCATTAACACCGTCACCAGTCATTGCAACAATATGGCCTTTTTTCTTCAAAGCATCTACTATCTTTATTTTATGCTCCGGATTTACTCTGGCATATATGGAAATATCCTCAACGACCTCATCCAGATTTATCTTTTCTAATTCTTCACCTGTTATAACCTTATCATGTATCCCAAGCTCTTTTGCAACAGCTTCTGCAGTTATAGCATTATCCCCCGTTATCATTATTACCCTTATTCCTGCTTCCTTGCATTTTTTTACTGCATCTATCGCTTCTTCCCTTGGCGGGTCTATCATTGCCTGCATCCCCAGGAATATCAAATTATTTTCATCACTTTCAGACACCCTGTCCTTCTCAGATTTCTTATACGCAAACCCCAGAACCCTTAATCCATTGTTCGCAAAACCATTATTAGCTTCTGGCGGTGCTGTTAATCTCCTAACCATACCACCGAAGTAAATTCTGCTGCATTTTTTAAGTAGTATTTCAACTGCCCCTTTTGAAAATACAACATTTCCATTCTTATGTTTATGCAAAGTACTCATCATTTTCCTTTCAGAAGTAAATGCAACCGTATCTATTCTTGGATATTCTTTTTCCAAATCTTCTTTTTTAAGATTAAACTTTAAAGCACTTATCAGCAATGCAATTTCAGTAGGATCACCTATAAATTCATGATCCTGTAATACTGCATCATTGTTCAGCAAGCCAATCTTAAGAATTAACTCCAGTTCTTTTGAAGAAAACTCTTTATTGCTGGATAAAAATCTTCCAGAAGTTGAATAACCAGAACCTTCAATATCTATTAGTTTATTATCACAAAATATTTTTTTAACAGTCATCTCTCCTTTTGTTAAAGTCCCCGTCTTATCACTGCAAATTACATCTACTGAACCCAATGCCTCCACAGCAGTTAACCTCTTTACCAAAACATTTCTTTTAATCATTTTTTTAGTGCCAATAGAAAGTGCAATAGTAACCACTGCAGGCAAGCCTTCCGGTATTGCAGCAACAGCCAGGCTAATGCCAATAAGGAGCATATCAAAAAAAGTCCCGCCTTTATAAATTCCAGTAAAAGTTATTACCACTATGATCAAAAGTATAAATACACTGAGAAATTTTCCAAGTTGTTTTAATTTAACTTGCAAGGGCGTTAATTCTGTCTCTGTTTCCTGCACTATACCGGCTATCTTCCCCAGCTCCGTATTCATGCCTGTCCCGGCAACAACAGCCTTGCCTTTGCCTCTTGTAATTATTGTACCCAAGAACAGCATATTTTTCTGATCAGCAATTGCAACACTTTTTTCTATCTTTGCCAGGCTTTTATGTACTGGCTGCGATTCACCTGTCAGGGAAGCCTCATTTACATACAAATCACTTGATTCAATTATCCTTAAATCAGCAGGAACCTTATCGCCCATCTCAACCAGCACAATATCACCGGGAACAAGTTCTGTAGAATAAACCTCTTTGATCTTGGAATCCCTTACAACCATGCTTTTCAAAGAAGTTAATTTTTTTAACAGCTCAACAGCTTTTTCTGCTTTATATTCCTGAACAAATCCAAGAAAACCATTAAGTATTACTATTGCGAAAATAAGATATGAATCAATAAACTCCTTGATAATAAATGATGCAACTGCAGCCCCAATTAAGATAAGAACCAATGGGCTTGTGAATTGCTCCAGAAGAAGCTCGAACACAGAGATTCTTTTAATCTCCTTTAGTTTATTTTCCCCATATTCTTTTAATCTTTTATCAGCTTCTTCTTGACTTAAACCTTTTTCATTGGTCCTTAAAGAATCCAGTGCCTCTTTTTCTGAAAGTCTATAATATTCCATTACTTAGATGAGGATATCCTTATTTTTAAAGATTAGTAAATCAAAACGCCGAGGGCAGGATTTGAACCTACATGTCCTTTCAGACGGCAGTTTTCGAGATTGAGCATCTTTTTTGAAGATTCTGCTGCACTACCAGGTTATGCGACCTCGGCAAGAAATATAGAACAGGATCTTATCTTTAAAAATCTTTTTCTCTTTTTTTCTCTTCAATATACAAATTTGGAACTTCAATACTTAAAATTTGCTCCAGCCTTCTTTTATATCTAGCTTCATTGCTAAAATCTGTGGTTAACCAAGTTCTAACAATGTCATTACATTTACTTAATTTTGCAGGATCTAATTTTCCATCAGTTAAATAATTAATAGCCCCCAAAGCAAGGACATTGGGATTATTATGCTCTCTTGCTAACTTAGCCTTTTCCACATCTTCGCATAAAGAGGCCCTTATACCAATTACCTTATTTGCTGCAATGCTCATACCAATCCCAGTATAGCAACATAAAATACCCAAACTTCCAGTTTCTTCCATTATGGCATTACAAACCTTCCTCGCATAAATTGGATAATCTACAGGTTTATCTGAATTTGTTCCGAAGTCTGCTACGCTGTAATTTAATTCTTTCAAAAAGGACTTTATATATTCTTTAAGATCATACCCTCTATGATCACTGCCAATTATTATTCTCATTCTGTAAACCCCCTAACTATGGCTCCTACTGATGGAAATATTAGTGCTATCCCAACAAGGCTGCTGAATAAAGATTTTAAGTCAGATGACATGCATATAGTTTTGCTTAATTCCTTAGGCAACCCAAAACCTAATTCTTTTGCAATATCCCCACCAAAATTTATTTCACAGGGTTGGTTAAAAGCATAGTTTAAAGATATAAATCCAAGCATAAGAAATACAAATCCAAAAATTATCTTCCTGTACTTTAGTTCATTATACCAACTCATTCTGTTTCCCCCCTAATAGAGAATTAAAAGAATGGGTTATTAAAAACCCATTTTGCTTATTTGCCTGCAAGCTTTTTGCCTTTAACGAAAGACCAAATCTTTTTTGTCATTTCACTGGGCGTTATTTTTGCTTTACCAAAAACATCTTCCACAGTTTCTGTTCGACCTGCAAAGCAGACAGTATATCCACCAAATGCTTTTTTAGCAGCCATATTTTATCAACCTCCTTTTTCTAGAGGTAATAAGATACTTATATAGTTTTCCCTCGTAAAAAGCCAATGTATTGTCCTTAAATAATGTCCTCTCTAGAAATAAGAGAAAAATTAAATGAAAAGAACGCCGAGGATGGGAATTTCCGATATCTAATAACTAGATGCCTTTTGAACCCACAAGTCCTTACGGACACTAGATTAGCAGTCTAGCGCACTACCAGGTTATGCGACCTCGGCACAGCCTTGCAAAGCAGCTTTAATATTTATAAACCTTTTTGAACTCTTATTCTGGATGGAACTTGAAAAACTAATTGTCGGATTAACTGGCGGTGTAGCTTCTGGTAAAAGTACAGCAACAGAAATATTAAAGAAGAAAAACCTGTATGCAATAAATGCTGACGAAATCGTGCATAAATTATATGAAACCAAGTTTTTCCTAAGATTAAGATTAATTTTAAATTTCGGATTTAAGATTCTTGATGAAAATCTAAGCATAAACAGAAAAAAGTTAGCTGAAATAGTTTTTAATGACCATAAAAAGTTAAAGAAGCTAAATTCCATTGTATGGCCTTCAGCTGTTAAATATATCAAATCAGATATAAAAAATCGTTCTGGAATAATTATTTTAGAAATTCCAATGCTATTTGAAAGTGGAAGTAAAATAACAAACTATAATGTTCTAATAACTTGCTCTTTAGAAAACCAAATTTCCAGATTAGTTAAAAGAGGCCAAACATATGAAGAATCCATTAAAAGAATTAACTCTCAACTAGATCAAAGAGAAAAAGAAGAACTTGCTGATTACATCATTGAGAATAATTCTACTACTGAATCCCTAAAGGGAAAAGTTGAAGACTTGTATAGCATCTTAATAAACCTCTATTATAGTTAAATTCTTTTTCCGCGCTTGCAGCTTACGCATAAACCACTTTCTTTATCATAATCATAATCACATACTGTAAGCCCGCATATTTCACATGTATTGTTTGCGGTATTTTTTTCACAGATTTGACAAAGAATAAGTTTTTTCATTTTAAAAATAAAAAAAAGAAAGAATAAAAGATAACCATCATAAAGATTATCTCTTTCTTTTTTTCTTTGCTGCCATTCAATTCACCTCTTTTAAATAATTAAGATTATCTATATATAAATGATATGATTTTATTTATATAGTTTTTGTTTTTTGAAAAAAATTATAATTTTATTTGCTTTTCTTTTAATGTATTCAGGATAAGTTTTGTTTCAGTCCTCTCTACAAAATCATAAGTTTGTATTTTCTTAAGAAAACTGTCCATTAATTTGCTATTTTTAAATTTTGCAATAATAGTAGCATCAAAGTTGCCTGTATGGTCATAAACTATTGAAACATTTGGATTAGTTGCTATTTTCTGTTCGACCTCAAATAATTTTCCCTTTGAAATTCTAATCTGGATTATTACTGAAACATCATACCCTAATTTTTCATAGTTAATAACTGCCGAGTAATTTTTTATTACCCCTTCTTTTTCAAGTTTCTTTACCCTGTTTAATACTGTAACAACCGACACCCCTACTTTTTTTGCTATCTGTCTATAGGAAAGCCTTGCATTATCTATTAGTACATTAAGAATATCATGATCTTTCTTGTCAAATTCCATTTTACATTTGTTTATTTTTGTTTAATAATTAGATATTAAAATAAACATATATTTAAATATTTCTAAATAAGATTACATTTGTTTATAAATTTCTAATAAAACAATATATACTATAAACATTTTATATTATATTAAGTGGTATTATGATAAACCTATTAAAATCATATAAGGCTGAAGAGGCAGATTTTAAATTTACAGATGTTATTGGAACATGGCAGCACTTCAGCATGCCAATTTCAGCATTGGATGATAAAATATTAACAGAGGGAATTGGATTTGATGGTTCAAGCATTAAAGGCTTCAAATCAATAGAAGAAAGTGATACCCTGCTGATTCCGGATTTATCTACTGCATTTATCGATAAATTCTGCAGCATACCAACATTAAGCATAATATGTGATGTTTATGATACTGACTTAACACCCTATTCCAGGGACCCAAGAGGCATTGCTAAAAGAGCGGAAAAATACCTTAAGGATTCCGGTATTGCAGATGTTTCTTATTGGGGGCCAGAGGCAGAGTTCTTTATCTTAGATTCCTTAGAATTTAGTTCACACCCGACAGAATCATATTTTAAGATCTGTTCAGATGAATTTAAAACCATAAGAAACAAAGAAGGTTATTTTCCTGTAAGTCCTAGTGATACGCAACAAGATATAAGGGCAGAAATGGTAAAAGAGATGAAAAATCTAGGAATAGAAGTTGAAAGACATCATCATGAGGTTGCTACTGCAGGTCAGGCAGAAATTGACATTAAATACAATTCCCTGGTTAAACAGGCAGATAATATGATGTTATATAAATATATTGTAAAAAACACAGCTAAAAAACATGGAAAAGTTGCAGTTTTTATGCCCAAGCCCTTATTTGGCGATAATGGATCTGGAATGCATGTACACCAAAGCTTATGGAAAGAAGGAAAGAATTTATTCCATGATGAATCCGGTTATGGTGGTATAAGCAAAGAAGCTATCTGGTATATTGGTGGTTTATTTAAACATGCAGATGCATTAATGGCAATATGTGCCCCGACAACTAATTCTTACAAAAGACTGGTTCCTGGTTATGAAGCACCAGTTAATCTAGTATATTCAAAAAGCAATAGAAGTGCAGCTGTAAGAATCCCTATGTATTCTAAAGATCCTAAAACAAAAAGAATTGAGTTTAGACCACCAGACCCAAGCTGTAATCCTTATCTCGCTTTTGCTGCTTTGTTAATGGCTGGTTTAGATGGAATCGAAAATAAAATTGAACCCGGTGAAGCTGTTGACAAAGATATATTTGAACTGGAAGGAGAAGAGAAATCGAAAATAAAATCAGTACCGGGTTCATTAGAAGAATCCTTAAAGGCTCTGGAAGAAGATCATGGATTTTTACTTAAAGGAAATGTATTTAATGAAGATTCTATTAAATCTTATATTAATTACAAAAGAAAAAAAGAAATTGATTATGTGCGAATGAGACCCAATCCTGCTGAATTTTATCTTTACAATGATGTTTGATTTTTATTTAACAAATTCTACATTTGGGATATCTTTAAATTCTTTATCACCTGTTAAAAATTTGATTCCTTTTTTAAGTGCTAATGTATATCCTATAGAATCAGCTACGGACAATTTTTTCTTTTTATTTACGAGTTTAAATTCATTGGCTGATTTAATAATATCAATATCAATACCCATTACATAATTAGAGTACCTCTCTAATACAATATCAGCTATTTCTTTATTGAACTCTCTTAATAAAATATAATGCAATTCTATAAGATTAAAAATAGTTACTATTATTCTAACATCCTTAAATTTTTCATAATTTTTATTGCCTTTTATTATTTCAATTATCGCATAAGTGTCGAAAAAGTAAATATCACTCATTCCAAAGCTCCTTATCTATTTCTTTCATAATTTCTTGCGTAGACTTTTTCCAGTGCTTTAATATACCAAAGGTCTCCTTAAGAACATCTGACTTATCTTCTAATATCAGTTTTATCTTCTGATTCTCTTTCAAATGATTTTGCTTAACTATCTCTTTTGGCAGTATACAGGCAAGAGAATTCCCCCATTGCTTTGTTGTACATTCTACTTCTATCATTCTATATCCTCCTTAATTTTATATAATGTATATTATACTTAGTATAAAAACTTTTCGATACCGCCATTTCCTACTTTTAAAACATTTCTATACCAATATAGCAAAGCAAGTGAACCTATATAGGTATATGAAGGAAAGCGAAGTTATAATATCTTAATAAGACCTAATACAGCTGAATTTTATCTTTACAATGATGTTTAACCTTTATTTCTTTATTTTCGATGGATTATTGCTTTTTCCAGAAATTTTTTATATTCATCATTTGCATCGCTAATCTCTTTTCTTCCCATATCCTGAAGTTTTGAATGTCCTATTTTTTCATAAATTCCCTTTAATATCGGTTTTTCTTTCTTTCTAGCATCATAAAATGCCTCCCCATCAGAACACAATGCCTTAGACAGTAAGATTTGATTTAATTCTAAACAATTCTCCAAATCTCCTTGTTTTTTTATTCTTAAAATGGATTGAAGCCAATAGCTGCCATCCTGATTCCAGGCCTCATTTTTGTCGGTTTTATTTTCTTTTCTTAAAATGCGAATAGCATCTTCTTGGCCTAATAAATTCCCTTTTATCTTCCTATCATAGAACAATCTAGAAATTTCGAACTCTTTATCACTAACTTTTGGTTCTGAAATCTTCATATTTAAAGTATAGCCCCTACTATCATCACCAAACAATTCAAGCTCCAAATTTTTGTTATCTATCTTACCTTCAAAAAAGGGCAGAAACGGAACGACCCCTTTCTCACTATACTTCTTCGCTTCTTTATATATCGATACGGCATATTCCCTGAACTCCTTAAGACCATACATTTCCTGTGAACCTGCAATTTGTGGCATGGCTAAAATACCAATAATACCCAACCCTGCCCCTAAAAATTTTCTTCTTGATATGTTCATTTTTTATTCCTCCACTATTTGGTATTAAACTACACTTTTGATTCTTTTAAA
>JACPNI010000044.1 GCA_016185555.1 Candidatus Woesearchaeota archaeon
AATAAAAGAATATTGAATACAAGAAATCTAGCTAAGAGGTATATAGTCCCAGATTATGATGTTGAAAAAAGGATAGAAACGTCTTTTTATCCAGAAATTGAATTTTTACCTAGTAAAACGTTAAATGATGCATTTAGCCTAATGGAGGCAGATTAAATGGATAAATACCAGCAAATGATTGATGAAGCATATGAAAATATTGCCATTAAAAAATATAAGGAAAGGCATAGGAAAGAAGTCAAAAGAAAAATTAAATCTGGACTAGAATATATTATAGCAAATTATAATCCCCTTATTGGCCTATTACCTGGGAAGTACCAAGAAAAGCACAAAGAAAGATCTAAAGAGCTTAATCCCGTTGCAGCCTCAATATCGAGTGCAATAATTTTAGGCCTTGGTGCATATTTTGTTGGACAACATTTAAATAGCTTTGATTTGGGTTTTTCAGTGGGCCAAATGGATAATATAAACGGGGTTACTTCTTTAAAGCCACTTTATTACTCTTTTCTTGGCGGTGGGCTCTCAGAAAAAACAACCCGCATTTTATCCTATTATTTTATGATAGAAACTATACCAAGAATTGCAATATCTGCACTTAGAAAAAAAGCATTTGGAACAACAATTTTAGAGTTTGCAAACTACCTAAAAGACCGACTCACATTCGATAAAGCATATGATAAAGAAACCAAAAAGGAAATAAATAATCTTAGAAAGAAAAATAGAATAAAGGATTATTTAATATCACAAGATGAAAGATAAATATTGCTTAACCAGAAGAGAAATACTGGGGTTATTGGGGTCCGCAGTAATTGTTGGGGCTGGATTAAAAATCATAAAAGAAAAGATAAAAGATTTTGTAACGAAACCAAAACCGAATACATTTATTGCAGGCATTGATTTTGAAGCATATAGAGATGAAAGAATAAAAATGCCAAATGGGGATTATAAAGAAATAAGCATAGGCTCCTTTACATCTACTTCTGCTTATAGTATTGCTGAACTTGCACAGAAAACATATTCAAATCTAATAAGTGTTATACCATATTACCCAGATATAATCGACAAGAACCCCGACACACCTTTAGATAAAAATCCAAAAGAAGAATATAAATTTGAATTACTTAAATCTGGAGATGAAGTTATCAAGAATGTACTAAGTAATAGTGATATAAAAGACAAAAAATGGGCCTTGTTCAGAATAAAAAATTTTCCAGAGTATGAATTGCTTTTTAAAAACTTTTCTAGTTATAGTTTTTTAGAAAACCTAGTAAGTAATGTATCGAGAGTTTCAGAATTGATATTTGCAAACAATGCAATAATAGAACTTGAAGCAAGATTAGTTGGAGAGACACCAGAGCAGATAAGTAATCTTTTTAAAATTGCAAAAGAAGTTTATCCAAAAATTGTCAGAGCTATAAGCATAACAGACCATAGTGATGCAAGTGGGGAATTATGGTACCCAAAGGTTATTGAAGACTACTCAAAAAATGCAGAGATTGTCATAATAAATAATTATTTATCCGATGAATCAGGATTAAAAGAAAACATATTAAACCTTAAGAAAAAACTCAATATAGGCAATAGACCACGTAAAAAAATTTTTGCACGAATTTTAACCGGTGAGTTTAGAAAAAATTATGGGTTTATGGGCGATGAAAAAGAACTAGAGTCAATGCTTAAAGTTGCCTATGAAAATGCAGATGGATGCATTGCTTGTGACTTAAACGGCGCATGGCTATTTTCCGGAGAAAAAAATCCACTAGATACTGGTAGAAGAAGAGCAGCTGTAAGTAGATCATACTTTAAATTTTTGGGGTATAAGTTGCAAAAAAACAATAACCCAACAATTCCACAAATGATGGATGGTCCTGGTATGTAACTCAATGCAATAGTTTTATAAATCTTATAGAGCTGATTTTATTTATGGAATATCCAGAGTTATTGAAGAGAGCAAGGGCAAATCTTCCAGAGTCAGTATTAAAACATGAAAGATTTGATATCCCTAAATCAGTTGGTCATATAGAAGGGAATAAAACCATTATAAGCAACTTTAGCCAAATATGTGACACATTCAGGAGGGAACCATCCCAGCTGTTAAAATATCTGCAAAGGGAACTTGCAACACCAGCACATATAGATGGTTCCAGATTGATCCTTGGTAGAAAAATGAGTTCATCTTTAATTAATGCAAAAATAGAAGAGTATGCAAATACCTTCGTTCTGTGCTATGAGTGCAAGAAACCAGACACCCAGCTGATAAAGCAAGATAAAGTTACAATTATAAAATGCCAAGCTTGCGGAGCAAGGCATCCATTGAAATCCAAGATCTAATATGAATATAAAGATTCATAAAACAGAAACAAGGGATATTATTGCCATATGTGACAAGGATTTGATAGGAAAAACTTTAACGGACGGAAATTTACATTTAGAAGTTTCTGAAAGGTTTTATAAGGGAAAAGAAATTTCTGAAGCAGCAGCAGTCGATATTATTAGAGAAGGCAAAAGAAGATCAAGCATTTTTAATATCCTTGGAAAGAGATCAGTAGATTTTGCATTAAAAAATGGGATTATAGATAAGGAAAATATAATTAAAATCAAGGATATCCCTCATGCTCAAAGCATATGATAATTAAAACACATTATGGAACCTTTAATTCTTCAATAAGCGGGGATCTTCTAGAAAGTAGGTTTATAAGGAGACTTGCTAAGATATTCCAGGATGATTTATCACCAGCGTTTTATATGCGAGCATCAAAAGCAACTAGATTGGAGCATACCATTGGGGTTGTTCATCTTACTACATTAGTTAACGCTTCCAAAGAGGAGAAAAAATTACTTGAATATTCCGCTCTCTTGCACGATATTGGTTTACCTTGTTTCGGACATATAGGAGAATCTGTGATGCAAAGAGTTCTGGGAAAGGGTCATGAAGAAAATGCGCTTGATATAATTAAAAACAGTGAAATTAGAATAACACTAAAAAAAGAGGGAGTTTTAGAACAGGTAATAAAGATCTTTAACAAAAAACACTACCTCGCCAAACTAATTTTCGGTGATATTGACTTAGATAATACTGACAATCTATATATTTACCAAATAAAGAAAAATAAAAAACCAAAGCATAACCCAATTAAGCTGGCATCATCGTTCTATATCAATAATAAAAAAATATTCTTTAGTTCAGACATTATTAATGAAATCAGAAAATGGAAGAGAACGCGATATGATGTGTATAATAGCTTGTTAAAAAAAGAAAGGCTGGTTAAAAGCGCTATTTTAGAAGAAGCACTATTTTATTTTTGTTTGAAAGATCGTTCTATTTTGGCATTGGATAATAACGCTGCAGTAAAGCAAATGCTTAGATATCCACCATCAAAAGAGCTGCTTGAATGTTTAATAAAGAATAAACCCCTAAAACCAAAATACTTTGAAATATCAGAAAATGATAAAGAACCCAGAATAGAAAAAGACTGGTCAATATTAAATAAAAGTGTAATTAAGCTCGATAAAGATATAACTATTAATACCAACAAAGGACTAATTAAATTAAACAAAATATATAGAGATAAAATAGTGCATATAGCATTTTAAATATGAACGAAGATAGACATGTTGATTATTATGAAGCAATAGTGCAGATTAGACCTAAAGACAGTGATGTTCTTTTATTTATTAAAAAAGAGGTTAGTCTTAGGAAGGATGTTACAATAGCTAAAGTAGTTGAGGAAAAATATGGCTATGATGTTTATATTTCTTCTCAGTATTTTGCAAGAGGTTTGGGTAGAAAATTAAAAGCAAGATTTGATGGAAAGGTCACTATAAGCAGGAAATTACATCATCAGGATAGGATGACTAGAAAACTTCTATACCGGGCTACTGTATTATTCAGGCTTAATCCAAAAGAAGAACCTGAAAAAGAGGCTTAGAGAAAATCGTCTAAACTATAATTTTATTGGAGGTTATTTTTTCCTTTTAAAAAAAGAGATAAAATACACTATTACTGCTATTGCGACAAATGTAATAACTAAAAGCAAAGTTTTTTGATATTTCTTATGGGGTGGTTCTTTAATAACTTCACCAGTTATAGTTTTCTCTCTTTCGGTTATATTTCTAACCTCTGTAATATTACATTGAATTGAGGTTTCTGGTTGTACATCACTACTATCAATATTAGCTACCTCTCCTCGTTGTTTTTTTGTTTCGCAATCATTTATGTCAAAACAAGATCTTATTTTTTTATTAGTAATGCATGATCCCCATTCGCTGCATGTCCATTTTATTTTACAAATTATATCAACCTCACTGTTATCGGTTGAACTAGAACAACCGGGATCATTTGGATAATCTACCAATAAGTCATTGTCATTATCTTTAAGATCATTACACTCTGCTTTTTTCCCACTGCCGCCTCCACCTCCACCACCTCCACTACTTCCTCCTCCAGAACTGCCGCCTCCACCTCCTCCACTAGAACTACCCCATACAGAAAACTCACAATAGGGTACCTGCCAAGTACATGTTGTTGTAGTGTTGGATATTAATGTAGCATCTGCTGTTCTATCAACGCAATTAGCGCCTGAATCATCACAATGGAACAACTTAGTACAATTAGCGCCTGTTGTTGGTATTATAACCTGGCAAACTTCTGCATGAAGATTATTAACGATTTTATCCCTTGTCGTAGAGTCTAAACCCATATATGTGCTGCTTTTCTTAAAACCTGATGAGGTGATTGTCCTTGTTTTGTCATTTAATGAAGTTTTCGATATGCTAGCATTAATAAATATAATCCCGGCAGTCCCATCAGAGCTATTAATTTTGACATTTAGCCTTCTTCCTGCAGTATAGTTAATTTTCATACCAGAGTTTGGTCCACAAACATAACCTTGTCTGTGATCATATACCCCATCTTGATTAGAATCATAATAAACATCCCATGCACTTGGAACTTTAATTTTTGCAACAAAATTACAATATGCACAGTTTGATAATGATGACGCTGTTGTAAAATTAGAGCACCTACTTGTTGCACATTTATTATTTGAATCACAAACATACAGCTTATAGTAATATGTTGTCTGATTACTTAAGAGGAACGAAAGTGAATCTGTTCCATTAAATATATTTGCGCTATGCCATAAGTTATACTGTCTTACACGATTACTTCTAAGTATTCCCTTATCATAAATTGAAGTATTAAGCAACGAGCATTTTGAATCATTTAAGTAGAATTTGAGTGTCCCATTTGCAGGTTTGTTTGTAGTATATGTGATTAGAGCAGCATCAGGATATTCTTCAACATTAACACCAGTGACTAATGGTGTTTTTGTATCCACATAACTCGCAGCATTCACCCCCCCGGCGGTACATTTATCTGAATACTGGCAATCCCAATCATTGCAATCAATGTTTCCATCTCCATCATCATCTATGCTGTTAAAACAATCTTCACCCTTAACAAACCCGTATTTCAATATATCCTCAAATTTAGCAACATCTACACCATATGCAAAAGTATTTGTTATATCAAAA
>JACPNI010000003.1 GCA_016185555.1 Candidatus Woesearchaeota archaeon
CTATAACAGAGACTTATTACGCATTTAAAAGATACAAAAAAACAAACAAGTAGATTTTAAATACACTTATTAAACCTCAACTAAAATTTTTCCATTCTCGACCTTGGTTTTATAAGCATCTACTTTAGCACTTGGAACATTCTTGCATAAACCTGTCTTAACATCATACTGCCAGTGATGCCATGGACATGTTACAGTATTATTATCCAGCTTTCCTTCGCCTAACGGACTACCCATATGAGCACAGGTATTACTTAATGCAAAAAAACTACCCTTAACATTGAATAAAGCTATCTCCTTGCCATCAGCTTCTACAAGTTTCCCTGTTCCTTCCTTAACCTCATTTACACTCGCAACAACTACAAATTTTCCCATTTTAATTACCTCCAAATTTAGGTAAAGAATTATGTCTTTTTAAAATTTATGTTAATATTTTAAAAGAACTAAAAAGAAAGCTCCAGCCAAAAAGGAGGGAAAGACTGAAGCTTTCAATTTATCATAACACCCAATCAGACAATGAAGGTGTTTTGTAATGCTAATATTTACCAAGGTGGGTCTTTATAAATAGATTATGAAAAAATAGTAGGTATGGCTAATCTGAATGCATCGTCTATATAGATATTATATCCCTATTCGCTATTTATATATTAATTTTTGAGTAATAACAAAACGAAAAGCTTAAATACTACTTATAAGTTATGAATTTAATAAAAAATGAATGAACTATTAAAAATTATTGGGGATTATGCAAACATTAGAGATGACTCTGGATATGAAGATCCTGTAACTAGTGAAATTAGGAATAAACTAGAAAGAGAAGTAGACTATATAGAAACAGATGAAATAGGAAATCTTTATACTTTACGCAAAGGAAGCAGGCCTGGAAAGGTATTATTTTGTGCACATCAGGATAAGATAGTTTTCTCCAATCCTTATATAAGAGTAGGAAAAAAAGACGGAAGAACATATAAATTTGAATTGTTTAGTGTACTCCCCCCAGAAAGTCCACTAGCTAATATTGGAATTTTTGGTAAAGAGCACTATTTCTCTCATAATGGAAAAGAGATACTGGCTAAAATTGGTTTAGGAGAGGGATTATTTGAAAGAGTTACAAATGCAGCCCAAGCATTTATGTTTAAAATTTCAGCACAAGATAGACCAGAGAGATTACTTGAAAGAAATTTAAGAATTATCTTTCCTGAAGGTGTCGAAATAGAAGAAGGGACAAAACTCCAACAATGGCCGAAATTTTCTATTCAAAGAGAAGGTCTTGTAGAAGGAAAATTAGATGATGCTATAGGTTTAGGCATTATAACCTATCTAAATAAAAAGCATCCCAGAGAACAAAGTCCAGATATAGTAAGTGTATTTACAGTTCAAGAAGAAATTGGGAGTAAAGGAGCATTGGTTGTTTCAGACCAATTAAAGAAAATAGGGATTGTCCCAAATAGGAATATAGTCATTGATACAACTTCATTTGGTAAACTAGAAGATGGCCCTATTTTATATAAATCATGTGGGGGTATAGAATTTGATCCAAGATTTGTAGAAGAACTGGAGAATGTGGCGAAAAAAGAAAAATTACCTTTTAAATCTGTTAACCCTCGTGCATTCAATGACTCGGCTGTTTTAGCATTAACTATGCAAGATGTAGCTACATTGGCTGTTGAAGTTCCAATAATAGGGATGCATTCTGCATTAGAAACAGTATCAAGCGAGGATATAATAAATACTTATAGATTATTATCTTCTTATCTAGCTTATGGCGATATTACTCCTCTTGATGGTGTAAATAATAAGCCAATAAGGAATCATAAACAATTTAAAGTTCATTAAAACTTTTTAGAATCATTAACAGACATAATTTAAAAAAAAGACTAACGTAAAATATATAAACTGCAAAATAGAGTTTAGATTAAAATGATAATCAGATTAATGGCAGTGAATTGGCTAAACGCATTAGGAACATTAGTTTCTTTTTTTGGGGCTTTTATAGCTTTGTTTATAGGTATATATGCATATAAAGCATTTAAAGCTACTGAAAAAAGAGAGTATAAACTGCTTGCACTAAGCTTCTTTTTAATAGCTTTTCAGGCATTAATATATGCAACTGTCTTACCACTTCTCTATATATTCTATAATAAAATGTATTTCTCACTTTCAAACCTGGAAATAATATTTATGGCTTACAAACCAATACTTTTGCAGGTATCCCACGTAATTAACTTCTTATTCATATTAACTACACTTATGGGCTATACACTGCTGGCTTATCTTTACTCAAAAATACAATCAAAGAGTTTGCTTATCCTTCTTGGATCACTTGTATTTGCATTATCTGTGTATTCATTTTCCTATGTATCTTTTATAGGATTTAATCTAACCAGCATACTGCTGTTAGGCTATGTTAGCTATCACACAATAAAGAATTATAATGAGAAAAAGAACCGCAATGCGCTTTATATTGCCGCTTCATTCAGTCTTATACTGATTTCACATCTATTATTTGTAGCTTCTGAAATTTATTCCTCAGACCAAACAAGAGCATTATTCAGCTTGCTTGGACCAATATCACAATTAGCAGGTTATCTGAGTCTGTTCATAGTACTAATAAGGGCCCAATATGGAAAGAAGAAATAAATTCGAGATAATTATTGATATTCTTGAACTAATGCAAAGAAAAGGCGGAAATATTAAACCGACACACCTACTTTATGGCGGGAATCTTTCTTATGACAGGCTAAAGAAATATATACAGGAATTAGAAGAAAAAGGTTTAATAATGCAGGTAACTGATAAAGGAAAAATAAGATACAGGATAACAGACAAAGGAATTAATTTTGTCAATGAAGCCAGGAAGATAAAAGAGATAACTGATGCTTTTGGATTATGACTACGTCTAAAAAAAGTAAAATTGTTTTGGTTGACTTTGCTGGAACCCTGATTAAAGTTAATATAATTGAAGAAGCGAATATTTTAAGGTCAAATATTTTACAAAAAGCACTGCCAACAAAAAAAGAGCATGCAAATCCAGAAAAGTTGTACGAAATAAACAGAGAATTTGTTGAAAAATTAACTGGATTGGATTCTAATACAAAGATAAGATATAGGAATAATAATTTAAGTTTTACAGAATTGAGTGGTAAGGAAATTCAGAATCAAATCTCTACAAACTTATTTCAAATAGGAATGTATATTACCGCGAATAAATATGGTAAGAGTATTATTCCTGAAGGATTAATTGAACAGTTACAAAGGATAAAACATCTGGATTATAAATTAGCAATAGTTTCTGGTGTAAGAACAGATATAATCTCAGGAATGTTACAAATCGCTAAAATTCCAGTAGAATTTGATTTTATATATGGACAACCACCAACTTTAGGTATAGAAAACCAAGAATCGGATATTAAAGAACTAATGACAAAAGGCTCAATTAAATATTCCTTGGGTGATAAACTAAGCGATTTAGAAAGGAGTAAAATAAAAGGTTGCAAGTTAATATTCGTAAAATGGGGACATCCAAGCGGTGGTGAAGAAAAATTTTCTGACTACACTATAACACATCCAAAAGAATTAGAAAGAATAATTAAATAAAAGAAATAACTGATGATGCTTTGGGATTATAATTCTATTTCTAAAGAGGCACTTAAAAATTAGTATA
>JACPNI010000022.1 GCA_016185555.1 Candidatus Woesearchaeota archaeon
AACACTAACCCCACACTTGCCAGGCAGTCTTGCTTTTGTATGATCAAGAACATTTATTACAGTTTTAACATCTTTCTTTTCAACAAAAACACTTATTATAGGCTGCTTTGCTTTTACCTGGGCTGCTAATCCTATTGGCTTTCCAAATGCCTGTGACATTCCAGGGCTCATCCTGTCTGCACCAGCACCTGTCAACATTTTATGCTCCCTTAAAACATGATGTGGATATACCCTGACCTTTAACCTGTAATTTGCCCCTAGAGACTTATGTAATCTTCTATTGGCTAACATTCTTGCCGATTCCAGGGAATTATGTCTTATTTGGATATCTGCCTTTGGGAATATATCTACCCTAGATTCAAAATTCTTTGTTGTATTGCCGAAATCAAATTTAGTTATCTTAATTGGGGGCATGCTTTTTACATAACCTTTAGCCTTATACTTACTATGTCTTGTATATGATCTTTCAATTTCCCTATAGCAATGTGCTGGTCTTAGTCCCATTTTATACTCCCAAAAATTTAACCTTTGTTCCTATTGCTTGTCCTGGCATACCTTTTTCAAATATTATCCGTAATGCCCCAGAATTACCATGTGAACTAGCTACTTTGCCTTTAATTTCCTTTCCTGCAGGGCTTGTCCATGAAACTTCTTTTCCAACGAGCTTCTGTGCTTTTTCTTTTGAGTCTACACTATTAACTGAAATAACCATATGATTATCGCTTTTTGTCTTATAGCTGCCTCTGAAATTGACTATTGTTCCTTCCATTGTAATCCTAAAGATTCAGAAATTGATGTTTTATAAAGCTTCCGAAAGATTTATATGCTATAGAAGGCTATAGGAGTATATGGTAAGCATAACTACAATCCAAATAAAAGAAGAAACAAAGAATAAACTTGATAGTTTAAAGGACTATCCTAGAGAAAGCTATGAAGAGGTAATTAATAAGTTATTAGAAATAGTAGCTGAGGAAAATATGGAACTCTCTGAAGAAACAAAAAGGGATATTGAAGAATCTAGAAAAGAATTTAAACAAGGCAAATGGGTAAGTTTTGAAGAAGTGAGGAAAAAAGCCGGACTTAAATGATCCCCTATAAAATAGGCTTCTCTAAAAAAAGCGAAGCTGAATTTTTTAAATTACCTAAAGAAATTCAAATAAGAATTAGTAAAAAATTAAAAATTGCCCAGGTAAATCCATTCTTGTATTTTATCCATCTTAAAGGACGTAGCGATCACAAATTGCGTATTGGAGATTATAGAATAATAGCAGATATAAATCAAATTGAAAGGACCATAGAAATTACAAAAGCAGGGCATAGAAGAGAGGTTTATAAAAACAGTTAATAAAACGGTAAGATCTCCACTTCTTCACCAACTATTTCTTTTAAATCTATAAATAAACTGTTCCTTATTGTAACTTGTTCGGGAATCTTCGCTTTTTCCAATGATTGTTCCATCTCTTGCAAAGAACTCTTTTCTACTGATTTTAATCTGCCATCGACAATCTTTGCCTTGTGAATCTCTTCCTTCTTCGTTATATCTTCAATCAGGAATGCGCTGTCTTCAAAGATTATTACCTCGCCGACTTTCTTACCATACTTAAATCTTATTCTTGTTCTCTCTAACTCTATCCTTTTCGTTCTTTGTATAAATTCAATTAAAGATTTAATAAAAATCCTGGCTTCTTTGTTAACTTTTTCAATCTCATGCCTTGTTATCTTTCCAGCCTCATAATCTTTTTTTGCTCCTATAACTTCTGATAGTATCTTAAGGAATTTGTCCGGGAGTTTTCCTGCATCAACTAATTTTTTCTTAAACAATTCCTCGGCTTTGTTAACATTAAACTCGTCTTCACCCAAAGCATCTTTCGTTACAGCTATGCATGCATCATACATACCAATAACGCTTTCTTTCTCTGATTTCTTTTCTATCTCTGCAAAGAGCTGCTTAATCCTTTTCAGGTAATCTTCCATGTCCTTGAGAAGATCATCTATTTCTTTTCCAGAAATTTCCTTTACTTTGTTGTGCTCAATATCCTTATAGGTCTTTCTTATTTTTTCCAGAATATCAACATACTTCTTCTCTAATATTTTCTCTTTTTTAACAAATACTTCTTCCATTAATCTTACTGTTTCCTTTGGTGTTGGCGGTGGAATGCCATATAGCATCAAAGCTGCCTGTGCGGGGTTTAATGCTGCGTAATAAATATCTTCTCCAACCACCCCAAGAAGTTTCTGCTTAATTCTTTCAAGCAATCTTTCCCCTATTTCCATATTCATGTCAATAGCTTCCGGACTTGGCTTTATCCTGCCCATTTGCAACAACAACTTCCAGGGCATAAACACACCACGATCATAAAGAGGTACACCATCCCTTAGGAAAGTAAATATAACTGGGTTTGCATCTTTTACAGAATCCCAGAAGTCTGTTAAGATATAGGTTTGAACGTGGAATTGTGCTTTTACACCTGCAATCCTGCCGGCATCAAACCCCATGCCCTGTATAATCGCCCTTAATTTATCTTTTAACTCTGCCCGCGACATTCTTTTAACATCAGTGTCATCAACAATAACATAGACATCTATATCATGTGGGTTTGAATCGCCCCTAAATAATGATCCCGCTGCAACATAACTGATAATATACTTCTCAAACTTCTTTATTGCCATTGTTTTATGAATCTCAGCAGCTTTAATGGCATACAACATCCCACGGTCAAATATAATTGCTCCCATTGCAATCAACTGCAGTATTTCATATCTTCCATCGCAGCACATCTCTTTTAATTCTGATAAAAGCATTGTGTTTGGTTTTAACTGTTCATCAACCTTCTTTGCCATATCTTCAATTATCGCTGTTAATTTTGTCCTTAACTCTTCCTTAGACATTTTTTTACTGTCAGAATCATCTATAAGGATAAGAAGGTGTATTTCTTTTTCCAGATCCTTGGCTTCTTTTTCCTCTCCGGGTTCTGGTTTTGGCGGTGGAAGAAGCTCAATACCAACTATATACTTGTCGAATTTTTTAACTAATTCATCTTTAAAATTATCTAATTTGACTTTTATTTTTTCAAGCTTTTCCTTGACCTCTGGCGGAATCTGTGGTTCAGCTGCTTTAGCATCTGGAGAAATAGGATATTCTTTTTCTTCAACAGGTTTTTCTTTATTTTTTTTAGCCATTAATTACCACAGGAATTTTAGTTAAAGTTGACTATATAAATCTTTTTACCACTTAAAAATAAGAAGGTTTATATATTATATAATTTGACAGAAAACTAAAATATACTTGGGGGGTTAAAATGGCAGAAGTTAAAATGAGCAAGGAAGAGCAAATTGGCTTTCATAAAGGCAGTCTTAATACATTAGCTAAAGAGAGAGAAGAATTAGTTAAGATGATCAGTGTTGTTGAGCAATTAATGCAGCTGCATATTCAGTCATTAAAAGAGCTCGGTATTGATCTAGAGGCAGAAGCGAAGAAAGTATATGAGTCCATGAAGAAAGTTGCAGATAATAAAAAAGATAAGAGTAATGAATTAGCTGATAAACTGTAAGGAGCAAAATGCTTACACAAAGAAGAACCTCATATTATGTTCATGAAGAACATCCGATTTTTGATTACATTTGCGGTGAAATAGATATTTATGACCTCCCACTTGAAGAGCGTATTACTCCCGACTTTATGCGTGCAGAATTAATCTTAGGAGTTATAAGACTTAAAGGTAAAGTTGATCATGCGCCTTATAAAATACCATGGGATAAAATTTCTGGAAGTGAGGATTATAAGGGAAAAACTAGTGGTTGGCTTTATGCAAATAAGTGCAAAATATTAATGCATATCCCTGAAGATGCTGCTGAACAAATACGACGCGGAAAATTTCCCGACTTTAAGCGTTCTGAAGACTATGAATTATTCAAGGCTGCTGCTTTTGATATCGTTAGGAAAGTAATAGAACTTGAAAACTTAAAAAAATAGGTTTATATAATAAAAAATAACAGTATTTCTTGCCGGGGTCGCATAACCTGGTATTGCGCAAGCCTGGAATATGCGAGACAGCTTGTTTCCGCAAGGATGTGTGGGTTCAAAGGTTAAAACTGAAATTCCCACCCTCGGCGTTTATTAAACA
>JACPNI010000023.1:0-3356 GCA_016185555.1 Candidatus Woesearchaeota archaeon
CAGAAGCAAGGGTATTCCTTTACTGGCATTGACTCACAGCACAACAGACTATGCATCCCATTATCAGAATAAAACAGCAAACGAATTAGCTGCATTAGGTGGCAGAATAAAAGAATTCCAAGGGCCTGTAATAATGTATGTTGCAGACGCCGATAATATCTTTTTGTCAAGAAAAGACCCTAACTTAACCGCAGAGCAAAGGCAGACACTTTCTGTTTACTTTAAGATGTTTGATGGAACAATGATACCAAAGAATGGAAAGTTTATGGCTATTATGGATGCAAATGATCTGGAAGGAATTGATGATGCCACAAAAAGCAGACTCTTTGATGAAATAACAGAATTAAAAAGATTTGACAAGGCTGATGATTTCAGGGAATTAGCAAAAAGATCATTGACAAAGGGCATTGATAATTTAGTCTTAACAGATCAAGATTGGTGCGATATAGGAAATTATTTGCTAAACTGTCCCTTAAGCAACAGAGAAATCGGCCACATTATTAAGAAGCTCAGAAGAGGTTTTACAATAGAAGAATCCATGTTGGGCAAGCCATATGATGAACTAGTAAAGTACAGGAATGAGCAACTTAAGAGCATAACAAAAAATAAAGTTATAGAACTATTTGAAGAATATATCAATACAAGAATGGAAATAGAGAGAAAATCCCTGGTTAATATGTCAGAAGATGACCGATTAAGGTTCCTGAAATTCTTGGATAAAAAATCACCAGAAACAAAGCCAGCTTAAAATGGTAGATCTCTATTATTTAAGGGAACTTTATGACTTAAAAAAAATAGCTGAAGGAAAAGATGGAATAAATATTGGTGAATTAGAAAGAGATTTTCTTTTTTTTTCAGAATATGTCCCAAAAAAAGTGTTTACAGTTAGAGCGCCAAAACTGTACAAATTGCAGGAAGCTGAATCTCTGCATTATAAGGAAGCATTAAATAAACTAAGTGTAGAAGCAGATAACCCAACAAAGATAGATATTTGCGGTAGATTTAATTATAAATATCTGGATGATACTATAGTAGTTATTTCTCCTCAGCAATTAGATGCAGATTATATACTGAATTCACAATCTTGTTTAAACCCGTTATTAGAAAAGATTTATTCTGAGGGAGCATTATTGATAACTGGTTTTTGTATCCATGAAGCATTGTATGGGAAAATAGAAGTTAAAATAGATGATCTTAATTTAAAAGAAGTCCCTCTTTTTCCAGAGAAATTTAAAGCAGGAAGATACCAGTTATGTGTAGAGCTCGATACGCCAGAAAAAACATTAAGCAAATTCACAAAACTACTTAATGAATTAGAGGATTTTAAAAATAACCCAAAAGCATCTATCCTAAATCAGAACAAAGTAGATGAGGTAACTGAAGCTGCAGTAGAATTAAGAAAAAGACTTGGGTCTTTGTCAAGATATAAACTAAAAGACAATAAATTTAAAGTTTCATGTAACTCCTGTATTATAAATGATGGTAAAAGTGAATTATTCTATATGTATTCAGAAAAAGAAGGTAAAAATTTACTGGTTTACTTCGGCAATTCCCCTTTTTCATCCAAATTACCCAGAGATCTTATTGTACTTGATGGCAATAAAAGTAAAGAGACTATGTTGTCCTTATTGGATTTAAAGATATTAAGCCCGAGTCAATCTGTTCTTAAGGAAAGGATTAAAGATCTAAGCGATATTCATGAAAACGCTGTAAGAGGACTAGGAAGAATTCTTGAACAAGAGCATGGCACATTCTATGGACTTTTCAATAAACTAAAAGAAATAGATGAATACTTTGACCAAGTAATCAACCCGGATATGAGGCGAGAGTATGTGAAAACACTACAGTCTGAATTATTAGAGTTTATTGTTTATCCAGATAGCAAAGACCCGATTGCTCATGAACTACTACCGAGAATATCGTGGAATAAAGTGGTTAAGGAGTATAACAATATGCCCAAATTTATTGCAACATTTGAAAGTGCAACAGATCAAGGAAAGAAAAAACTGCTGGAAGATGTTTTGGCAAATATTTTATTCAAGAATCAGCAGAATAATGCTGTAAATTTGTGGCTTTACACCAATTACTGTGATTTCTGCAAGAATAATGGAATCGAATTTGAAATTTTAAACCACTAAATAAATCACTTTAAAATAGTAAACTTAATTTAAATACTAATTAATTGTCAAACAATATTGGTAAAATGGATTTAAAGCTTTCAAAAAAGAAATTTCTAAAGCAAGCCGGCATTCTTTTAACAGCCTTATTAATTGGAACCAAGGGCTTAGCAGGAACTTATACTACCAAACCAGACCAACAATCAATCGATATGCAGTTTCGACGTGCTTGTGAGATATTTGAGCTAAAAGTAAATAATCAAACTGTGCAAATCCCCCCTCGTTGGTGGGTTGTACCATATGAAAAGAGATTTGAAACTGCTGATCACTGGCTAACTCCATATAGACTATCTGATGGAACAGATGTAGATCTAATGAAACCTGCAAACCCTGCACCAATTAGGTGGTCAATAATTTCTCCAGATACTGGACAGTCTTTTACTTTTGAAGGTGACTTATATGGTGGTGCAGGTGGAATTGGTCCTGCAAAATTTAAGAGAATTGGAAATCTTGAAGATTTTCTTGAGTTGTCTTGGTTGGCGCACTTTGAACAAGATCCAGTAGATGGCTATTGGAATCTTATAGCCGATACTGCCCCAAATGGACACAAATACTCGAGTATAGCAAATACCCGTGTAAAAGGACAGGTAACTATAGATAAGGTAGTTTATAAATTCGATGCAAAATGCTCTGCAATGGGCTCAGCCATAGGTGGTCCAGAGAATTAAATGCCTCAATTTGAATACTCTAAATACATAATTTCATTAAATATATTTTGCAATATTCATGATAATTCAAAGATATGCTTTTAAATAACCCCTCAATAAGACAACATCATTAGGGGGCAAGATGAAGGTATTCTGTACTGGTATTTCTGGAACAAATAAGAGAAAGTGTCTAGAGGATACTGTAGAACTAGCAAACGCTAATGGAAAACAAGTGCATCTATATCATCCTGGGCTGATGATAGATGACATTGCAAAAAAAGTAGGAATCCCATGGACAAAAGAGAATGTTCTGGCATACCACAGGAATACCTTACGCACTCTTTCTGGCCTGGCCTATGAGATAATAGCCACAGAATTAAACAATAAAGAAAATGCAATAATAAACAGCCATGCATTATTCTATAAGAGTAATTTCATCATGAATGTACTTAATTTTGATGATGTTAAAAAAATCCAGCCAGATCTGTTTGTTGCATTTATTGATAATGCTGAAACAATAAAAAAAAGGCTA
>JACPNI010000023.1:3444-11155 GCA_016185555.1 Candidatus Woesearchaeota archaeon
AAACAATGGTGTATGGAGTTTGATGAAAAAGAGCAGGGGGTAAATAAAGAAAATATCATAGAAAGAATCCTCCACTGGATAGATGCTGAGGTTGAAAGAACAAAAGACCTTTCAGCTGACTTAAAAGTAAAACACTACATCCTGCCGGTAGAAGGACCAAAAGACACCTTATATAAGCTAATGTTCAAACCTGAAGCAAAGGTCATATACCTAAGCATTCCGATAACACACCTAATGAGCGATAAGGCGAGAACTGAAATATTGGATTTTGCAAAAGAGCTGGAAAACTATGGTGTTCTAATAAATCCATTAAGCATTGATTTTAATTTAAATAAGACAACATCTGTAAACGACTACCTGTTTAAGGTGGATTCAGAGTGGTTCATTGATCCTGCTGAGGTTGTAGTTGCATTCCATCCAAGTGAAGGCATAAGAACACCGGGGCAAGATGGAGAGATACAGGAAGGAGCTTATTCCGGAAAGCATGTTTATGGTGTATACCCTGAAAAATTTCAAAGCCCATGGATAAAAAGACACTGCAAGTACCTGGATTCAAATAAAAAAGATTTTTTTGAAAGGTTTGAAAGACATGGTTTTAAAAAATTAAACGAGGGACAATGAGAGTTTTTTGTACTGGTATAGCTGGAACTGATAAAAAGCGTTACTTAGAAGACACCATAAGATTAGCTGAAGCAAAAAATAAGAGAATAAAACTATTTTCTACCGGCACATTAATGAAGGAACATTTTATATATTCCGGTGTTATTAATAACGATTTAGAAGAGATTAAGGAATTTGAAAAATACGTTCTGGACTATCCTGAAAGTACATTAAAGTCTGCGGCAGGAGCAGTATTCCGCTACATAAAAGAGGAGATATCTGATTATGAAAATGCAATAATAAACAGCCATGCAAGATTCTTATGGAACAAATGTCCAATAACAGCACATACGCCAAAATACCTTAATGATCTTGATATTGATTTATTCACAACAGTAATTGATTATGAAGAAGATATAAAGAGAAGGCTTGATGAAGACGTACAGTGGTCTGCACAAAAACTTTCTATTGAAGAAATACTTGACTGGCAGGCAGATGAAATACTCGATACAAGAAACTGGGCAAAAATCAAGGATAAACCCCATTTTATAGTGCCGAGAAAATTATCAGACACCATCCTGTATAAATTAATGTTCCATCCGCATATAAAAAAGGTATATCTAAGCTTTCCAATGACTTTCTTGCATAATGATAAAGAAGCAAACCAAAGGATAGATAATTTTTCATATAAGCTAAATGAAAGATTCATTGTAATAAACCCAAAAAGCACTGAATTAACAAACAATGTAAGGAATCATACTATAGATGAGCATACAGTTAATAGGGATGAAAAGATTTATGTGGGACAATCAAATATTACTATAGCTTATTTTCCAAGCAAAGAATCAATAGTCTATGCTTCCGGAGTTGATGCTGAATTAAATGAGGCTTTTAAAAGAGGCAAAGAAGTCTGGATAATATGGCCAAACAAGAATTTCAGCCCATTTGTAAGGCATTATACTAGGGGGAATATAGTAAGCTCAGAAGAACAATTCTGGGAAGAAATGGACAAAAGAGGTTATAAAAAAATAGAACTATAAAAACGAGGTGATAAAATTGAATTCAGAAGAAATTTTTAACCTATGCTATGAACTAGCAGATAAGTCAAGCTGTGGAAAGATGCATTTTGGTTCTGTAATTTATAGGCCATGGCAGGATGAGATTATTGGCAAAGGATTCAATAGACCTTTACATAATGAAGTAAAAGAAATAAGTGATATTGTATGTTGTGAATTAAGAAAGGGAATTAAAAGTGGTACTCAACTGGAGAAATGTACAGCTATACATGCGGAAAAGGCAGCAATTTTTGATGCCTGGAAAAGAGGACACTGGATAGAAGAGGTTGATTTGCTTTACGTAGCTGGAAAATTCTGGGATGGAACTCCATGGGTACAAAATGAACCGGGATTTTATTGTTCTTTCTGCTCAAGGGATATGTATTTAGCAGGAATAAAGAACATTAGAGTTATGACAAAAAGTGGAGAAAAGAATATAACTATTGAAGAAGCATTAAAGCAATCTTATGAATTTGCATTTGAAAAAAAAGTGGTGAAAAAGGATGAGTGAAATAGATATAGCCTACATTATCCATCCTTTGAAGGGGGATGAGCATTTTACCTTGGAACAAAACATAGAAAGGGTAAGAGGCATTTGTAAAAATCTTTATTCAAAGGAACTACTGCCAATATCTGTTGCCTTATACTTTACACAATTTATGGATGATACAAAAAAAGAAGACAGGGAACTAGGACTAGAATTTGATCTGGAAATATTAAGAAGAGAATTTATTAATAAAATTCTTGCTTACGGTCATAAGGTTTCATATGGGATGGGCTTAGAGATTAATGTAGGTAAAGAAAGGGAACTTCCATTAATATGCAAGGAAGAGCAAACAATAGTTCCATTAGAAAAACATTTAAGGGATGTAATGGGCATTAAAACCTGCTTAGAAATTGATAAACCATATCTATGGAAGACGTAAAAAAATTTGTAAGCTCTGAGGATATAAGGAATAATTCATTTAAGATAGCGGGGTTTCTATTAACTAATGAATTTATCCCGACAATTATTTATGCTGTTCTGCGTGGTGGCGTTTATGTTGCAAATCCTATCCATGAATATTACCTCTATAAAGGACATAATGTAAAATATGGTGTAATAAGGGTATCTTCATATGAAGGTGCTAAAAAATTAGATGAAATCAAGATAGAATATATAGTTCCGGAACTTACAGCAATAAAGAAAGAAGACAGGATTTTAATAGCAGAAGATATAATAGATACAAGAAGAACTATAACAAGAATAATTGATGAAATAGAAACCAAAACACCGCTTAGAAGAAAACCGGAAGAAGCTTTAAGGCTAAAAGAAGTAGTAATTGTAGCTAATGATTACAAGGAAAAAGAGCATGATGATTGGAAAATACATAAAAAAACAAACCCTGATTTTTATGCAAATCACTGGAAAAAAGAAGACTGGGTTCATTATACAACACATGAACTGCTGGGTTTAAATAGTGAAGAAATCAAGAAAATCTATGGTGATTTGGGATGGAAGTAAGGGAAGGCTTAACATTTGATGATGTCTTATTAGTTCCTAAAAAATCACCTGTTTATTCTAGAAAAGATGTTAATACAAGAACCAAGTTGTCTAAAAATATTTATCTCAATACTCCTATAATTAGCGCCAACATGGACAGTGTTACTGAATCTGATATGGCAATTGCATTGGCAAGAGAAGGCGGTATTGGAATGATCCATCGCTTTTTACCAATAAAAGACCAGGTAGAAGAAGTTCTTAAGGTTAAAAGATCTGAAACAATAATCATTGAAAACCCTTATACATTTACACCAGACAGATCCTTGCTTGAAGCTAAGGGATTCATGGAAAAATATGACATAAATGGAATGGTTATAGTTAATGAAAAAAACGAGATTATTGGTATAATGACCGCCCGTGATATCTTATTTGAAGAAAATTTATCAAAAAAGATATATGAAGTAATGACCAAAGAAGTTATTACTGCAAAATTCGGTATTTCAGTAGAAGAAGCAAAGAAAATACTTCATGAAAATAGGATTGAAAAACTTCCTTTAGTTGATGAAAATAATGTTTTAAAGGGATTAATAACCACAAAAGACATAATAAAAAGAGAAAAATATCCTCTTTCTTCCAAAGATAACAAAGGCAGATTTATGGTTGGTGCTGCTATCGGTGTTAAAGATGATTATCTGGAGAGAGCAGAAGCATTGCTTAAGGCGGGTGCTGATATATTGGTTTTAGATATAGCACATGGCCACTCAGATACCGCAATATCCTGTATAAGAGAAATTAAGAATAAATTTGGGAATATTGAGTTGATTGCTGGAAATGTTGCAACTGCAGAAGGAGCTGAAGATTTAATTAAAGCAGGAGCAGATGCAATTAAGGTAGGTGTTGGCGGAGGAGGTGTTTGCACCACAAGGATAGTAACTGGTTCTGGTGTTCCGCAATTAACTGCAATAATAGATTGTGCAAAAGTAGCTAAAAAGTATAACATCCCAGTAATTGCTGATGGTGGAATAAAATTTTCAGGAGATATTACAAAAGCATTGGCTGCTGGTGCATCAACTGTTATGATTGGAAGATTATTAGCTGGAACTGATGAAAGTCCTGGAACTACAATAATAAGAGACGGTAGAAAATATAAAATTTATCGTGGTATGGCTTCTTTAGGTGCAAATATGGGAAGGTCTTATAGGAATATTAAAGAAATCGATGAAAATCTATTTAGCGAAGTAGTCCCGGAAGGAGTGGAATCAATGGTGCCTTATAGGGGAAATGTTTCTGAAATAATACATCAGCTTATTGGTGGTTTAAGGTCTGGAATGAGCTACTGTGGTGCTAAGAATATTGAAGAGTTGCAAATTAATGCCGCATTTATTAAAATGAGCCCTGCTGGTTTAAGAGAAAGTCACCCACATGATGTTGAGGTAATGAAATGAGGCTTCCAAGATTATCACCAATGGACGCTTTTGTTCTTAACCAATATGTAATTTGCAAACAAAAAGTTGACGGCTTTGAGGAGTTTTACCAAGATGCAAAAAAGTTAAACAAAAAATTTGTAAAACAATACCTGAGCTTAAAAGGAATAGATGTTTATTTTGCAACATCTATGAGGTCATTTGAAGATTATAAAAAAGCAGAGAGGATATGTAATGAACTGGAAGAATTGGTCGTAGATGACAACGACTTGGGGATTTACAGCCCGGCAGCTAATTGTGAATCATCAAGAGTTAAAAAGTTTGACTTAGAAAAACATATGATAACCATAACAAAAACACTTGTCATTAATGCAGGTGAGCAAGATACCGGAGGCAAATTCATTGAAGCAATGTATGCAAAATCCTTAGGAAAGCCCATATTAATGTTAGCAGAAAATGAAAGAATGTATAAGATTTACCATGATTATCACCCATCAAGCTTGACATTAGGGATGCATGTTTGTAAAAATGTTGACATGCTTAAAAAATGCCTTAAAATGGAACTAACTGATAAAGTGAAACATAAATCTAAAAGATTAGATGGAAAAACAAATAAAGTATGCTCAAGCTGTGACAGTATTTTATCCCGACTCTGAACGTGGTTCATTGAAATTTATTTTTTCATAAACTAAAACTCCATCTTCAATGCCAACCAAATAAACCGAACACTTTATTTTTCTTTTATTATAGTAATTATAATACTTAGCAACTTGGCCGAAGTGTGAAGCCTTTATTTTTTTACTAGAATCATGAAGGCTATTCTCTTTTACTTCAATAATATATACATTACCGGCATCATCTAATAACAAAACATCAACAATACCAATAGGATTTATCTTTTTCTTAATTATCTGCTTTTTTTTACTTATTGCAAGAATAGTCTCTTCCTCTAATGGAAATTCTTCATAAATCTTTTTAAAAACAATATCTTCCAGATCACAAATAGTCTGGGGATTCTTTTTTACAAAGCTTTTAATCTTGTCATGGAGCTCATAAGGCGTGGTCTCTTCTCTTAGAATATCATCAACTGTGTATCTTTTCCCTTTGAGTATAGTTTCAGCCAATTTTATACCCTATATCTATACTTTTAAATATAGTTTCGAGTATATAAATTTAATCTTCTGGATAAATTATTACCTTAAGGTCTGTTATGTTTCAATCCTATACTAGTTCTATAAAACTCATTTATATTTTTCAGTTAACTCCTGTGATACTTTTTTCTCAACTATTTTAAACTGAGGGAGTATTGTAGTAAATCCTTTTAATTCTCTTTCCCATTTATTTTCAAGGCTTTTCAGATTTAGAATTAATTTAAATAAATCAAATTTTTCATTATAGTATTTCATCTTCTTTCCAATCAATTCTTTGTCGCAAAGAACATTATTCTCAATTAAAAAATAAAGGTCAAACAGGTCTCTTGCCCGCCTTCTAGTAAGTATAGCCCTTATCTTTTCAGCAAAAATTTCCTCTTTCTTCATGCACAAGGAGGATACTTCAGTAATTTCCGGATAAATGGATTTGTAAGAAAGGAATTCTGGTTCTAAGCTCACTTGGGATTTCATGTTGATGTCAATTCCAATATTTGCGTAGGTCATTGGTTTTCCTGCATAAAGTGGCCCCTCTATTCTTAATGTTACTAAAATTGAATTATGTAACTCTTTTTTTGTATATATAGCTGCCTTAATGCCCAATCTCCCAAAATCAACAATAAGAAAATTCACAAGCAAATTCACATCAATATGCTCCACTGCACTAAAATCTATGTCTTCGCTAAACCTGTCGAGTTTGTAGAATTTATAAAGGCATGTCCCCCCTTTAAACACTAGCTCTTTTTTTGTATTTTTTGAAATGCTCCACAATGCTAAATCAATAAGATAATCTTTCTCAGCATTTCCTAAGTTAAGCCCTTTAATCCGTGCAAAGTCCTGTAGCTCTTTTTTGTTTATCATATTTCAGTATTTATAATCAATTTCCATGCACTGTCTTTTTTGCCCTTTTTCTTATTTAAGTAATCTAATGGAATGTAATTATTGTCTAATGCCTTTAAGCCGTAATTTTTTTCTTTTTTAGATTGTAAAATATAGCCTAATCTTTTTATCAAGGATGAATTATTTGTTTTTTTCGCATATTCTGCAAGTTTTTCAAAGTTTAGCTCTTCACTTTCTAAAGCATAAATAATATCCTGTATCGGAATTTTAAATAAAAGAGCATCTATGACTGCTTTTTCTTTCTCAGCTATAAAGATGTCAAAATCCGCATATCTCTCCTTTTTATAGCCAAACATGTGCTTTGTCTTAAAAAACATAATCTCAGTATTTTGAAATTTCAGCTTTTTTTTATTAATTGCCGATATTACAAATATCCCAAATGGCTGCTGCTGCGTCATATTATAGAACCTGAAGGCGGTCCAGAGGCTAAAGTAAGAAGGCGTTATGATGTGGGATGAGAAAAGCATAGGATCCTCATAAACAGTGTATTTGCCTTTTTCTATCCTTTTGATAAAATTTTGTTTATTGAGCCTGTACAGTAAAGTCTTCACATATTCGGGGCTTTTGTTGATAATCTTTGACACGTCATTTCCGGTAAATAAAGGCAATCTTTCAAGTTTCTTTAATAAGTGGATTGTTTTCATGAATAATGCTTAAGAAGAGCGAGTATATAAATATTTTGATTTTAGATAGTAATCAAAAATGATTACTTTGTTAGGTTTAAATATTAGAATTAAGCTTTTTAGCTGAGTATATAAATCTAATCTTCTGGGCTAAAATCATCAACAGAATAACCAAGTTCACTATCCTTCTTAATCTGGCCTTTTGCCTTTAAGAGCTCTTTAGCCAGTATCCAAAAGAATAATGCAAGGCTTTTCTTGCCTTTATTATTGCATGGGACAACTAAATCAATAAAATTTGCTTCATTGTTTGTATCGCATAAGGCTATAACCGGAATACCGACCCGAACAGCATCCCTTATTGCATTTTTATCCGGCCATGGGTCTGTAACAAGAAGGACCTTAGCTTCAGTAAAATCTTCTAAATCCGGATTTGTTAATATACCTGGGGGGTATCTCCCAACAAAAACTTTTATCCCAG
>JACPNI010000009.1 GCA_016185555.1 Candidatus Woesearchaeota archaeon
AAGAATTAAGAATAGTCGGAGAATCACTTAAAGAAGAAGGCATTAAAATTTCTCCGGGATTATTAACACATGTTTCTGCAAATAAGTACTTTGGTGAAACCGTAGTTGATATGAAGGAACCTGTCTCTCATTGATAATGGGCTTCTGCTGTACTGGCCAACTAAAAGAGCACCAAGACTAAAGGATAATGTTGGTTTTAATGCGTATATATTCTTATCCGTATTGGTAAAAAAATTATCTAGAATAATCTTTTCAACCTCACTATATTCCCTTTGATTTGTTAATGGAGATAACATTCCAGTTCCTTGCATAAAGCACCCCTTTAAGAAGTTTTATATTATCCTAAAGACTTAGTATATATTGTTTTATATTCTCTAATTTAAGTTTTCCAATCCAACCTTTGAAACACAATCTTATTTTTAAATTCATTAAAAATTTGCTTAGTAATGATAGTAATAGGGCTTACAGGGACTAATTGTGCTGGTAAAGGAACTATTGCAGAATACTTAAAAAATAAAAGCTTCTATTATGAATCTCTTTCAGATATAATAAGAGAAAAGTTAAGAGGAGAAAATAAAGAGATTAATTCAGATAATCTTGTAGCTAAAGGAAATGAATTAAGAGAGAGATATGGTGCCGGTATTCTTGCTGATTTAATGTTAGAAAAAATAGAGGACGATAATTGTAAGAATTATGTTGTCGATTCTATAAGAAATGTTCAAGAAGTTAATTCATTAAGGAAGATACCTTGTTTCTTTTTATTTGATATAGACGCACCTTTAGAAATAAGGTTTAATAGATTAGTTTCAAGAAATAGAAAAGGGGATCCTAAAACGCTTGAAGAATTTATTGCAGATGAGGAAAGACAAAATAACCTAAATCCTCTTTATCAACAAATAAAGGCGTGTCAAGAACTGGCTAATGTACATATTCTTAATGATTCTACAAAAGAAGATTTCTATCCCAAGATTGACAGTGCATTAAACTCTTTATTGCCCGATATAGCTGAAAGATTTAAAAGACCACGTTGGGATGAAACTTGGATGAATATAGCAAAAGAAATAGCAAGAAGGAGTAACTGCATTAAACGAAAAGTAGGCGCAGTTATTGTTAAAAATAATAAGTACGTATCATCAGGCTATAATGGAACACCCATGAAAAACAAGAATTGTTATGAAGGGGGTTGTCCAAGATGCACAAGCTTTGCTAAGTCTGGTTCTGCTTATGGCGAATGTTTATGTGAACATGCAGAAAGAAATGCCATAGAACAGGCAGATGACGATGAAAGAGAAGGGGCAACGCTTTATATTAATCTTGCACCATGCTTAGACTGTTCAAAAGGGTTAATCAACGCCGGAATAAAAGAAGTTGTTTATGAAACACCTTTTCCTCTCGAGGTTAGAGATAAGAAACTAGAAGAAGCTGGCGTAAAGTTAAGAAAATTCGAGAAGTAAAAATGAATAATCAATCACTAACAGATATGCTTAAGGATGCAAGAACCAATCCAGGAAGAGCGTCAATATCTTTACATGAAGTAACCCTCGTCTATGATATGGACAAATTTAAAGAAGAGCCTAAATGTTTTATTGAAGAGCAGTTAAAAACACATAAAAATTGTCTTGGTGAGGTGAATAAAGAACTATCTGATGCTTACATTAAATGGAATGATAAGTTAGAAAAAGAAAGCGACCTCGAAAGGATATTTCAGTTTATTCCAGAAAATACAAAAAGACCTGTAATAGAACTTGCAAAAATAATTGCAGCCCCAGCATTTTTAATAGAATTTACAACTTTAAGGTCAAATATTGTAAAAAATATTCAGGACAATGAGGTTTTAGCTGAAACATATAAATCTATAAAAGAGGTAATTGACTATGGGAAAGAATTCTTTGATAATTGCAAAATACTGCATAAGGAGATTATATCTGAAGAAACAATGCTAAATTTAGATGAATGCGTAGGTGTAATTAAAGAGTTATCTTATAGATACGCCAGATTAACAGAAACTACGAGAAAAATAGCTGAGGTAGATAAAAGACTGTATGAATTGTTATTCCCAAATAAGAATTGTGTTGTCCTGAATTAATCTTCTCTCGGTAATTCCAGTTAGTATTCCTCATTCTTATATTTTCCTCTTTTTTTCTTCAAATGCCTGATATGGTGTTCTTAATCTTCCTTCACTCGTCGTCAAGCTCATGTGTGGGCTGGTATAGTTGTAGAGTTTTATTGCTTAAGCTTCAGTGGCGGGCTATTGCTTGGTATAATATTTATTTTTCTGCTTCCGGAGGTTGTTATTGGCAATAGGTACATAAACGTATTCTTATTGATGCTTATTGGATTCGCACTATTCCATATAGCTGAAAAGTTTCTTTATCAAAATGTATTAAATAAAAAAGAACTGATTGAAGATCTTGGTTATGTACATACAACTGGGTTTTTTATAAACCATTTCATGCTTGGGTTTATCTTGCTTTTATTCACAAAACAAAACATTAACCTTGGATTCTTGTTATTCATCCCGATTCTATTACACATTATTTCATCTTCAATGAGCTTGGAGCATCTTGATGAAAAGCTGAAAAGCAATCTTGTAAGGATATTACTTGCATTATCAACATTCATTGGTGCTTTAGCAGCTAATTACCTAGCAATAAACAGTGTCCTTCTATATTCTGTATTTGCATTTTCACTGGGTGCTGTGCTTTACATCAGCACCAGGGACATATTATCTGCTAGGAAAGGCACCACAACCACTTTTCTTCTTGGACTTGTAATAAGTTTGGTTATCGCATATTTCCTTTAATATATATAATTGAGTAGCATTAAGTTTAAAAAGTACTACCTATCTGGAAGAAATAACAATTACTATTTATATTTAATAAAAATAAAGGATGGTGTAAAAAATGGTAGAACATATTAAAAAGCAAGTAGGCGAGCTTGTTGAAAGGTATTCGCATAAAAAAGAAGAGAGCAGTTTTAAGAAAATCGTGCCTGCATTAATCAGCAAAGGCATAGACAATGCTAATCTTTCTATGTTTGATGAAGACACAAGAAGAGAACTATTAAATGCTGCTGGTGAAGAGTACATGAAAAAAGGGGATCTTAAAGAAGCAACAAAGGCATATATGCTAACTGGCAATTCTCCCAGGCTTATTGAAATAGGCCATCAATTTATGGGTATGAACATGCATTCACAGGCAGTTGATGCTTTCATGCTTTCTGGTGATAAAGAAAAGATAATGGCCTGTGGTGATAAATGTTTACAAGACGGCCATGTAAGTGATGCTATCAAGGCCTATAAAGTGCTTGGTGATGAAGATAGGCTAATTAAAGTCGGTGATATTTGCCTACAGAAAGAAAAGGTGGATTTTGCTATTGAAGTATTTAGTGCACTAGAGAAAAAAGACAGGCTGGTTGGTGTTGGCGATAAGTGC
>JACPNI010000004.1 GCA_016185555.1 Candidatus Woesearchaeota archaeon
AAACCATGTATAGAGTCATTATAAATCCTTCTTGTGGGAGGACTTTTGTTTATAGCATGCTCAAATTGAATTTCTTCAAGCGTTTTTTCAATACTTTGATACTTGATAACGGCTTGAGTATTACTAAAAGGATTAGGGTTATCATTCTTATTATCCATAAAATCCGCTCCATAAAACACTGCAGATCCTCCAAGAAGTATCCCAGAAAGAGCGCCGAGACTAAAAAATGTAGACTTTCTTCTGTATTTTCTCTCTATGCCTTCTTTAGTCGCTTCATTCATTTTATAAGTTATTAACTATTTAATAGTCACTTTTCTTTATAAGGATATCTTTATAAACATTACTAATAGTTTAAAACATGCTTATTTTAATAAAACTCAGGAGGGTTTTAAATGCCAAAGAAAGAAATTAAATTACAAAATATTGTTGCAACAACTTCTTTAGAACAGGATATCCCTTTAATAAAACTAGCTGAAACGCTGCCAAATACAGAATATAATCCAGAACAATTCCCGGGATTAGTTATGCGTATTAAAGAGCCTAAAACATCTGCGCTAATATTCAGCTCAGGCAAAGTAGTTTGCACTGGGGCAAAATCAATGAGGAAAGTTAAAGAGGCAATTGCAGCCATAGCAAAGAATGTTGAAAAGATAAAAATAAAAGTACAGGTAAAGAGACTGGTTATTAAGGTACAGAACATGGTTGCATCCGGAAGCATAGGTATGGACTTAAACTTAAATCAACTAGCAATGACATTAGAGAATACAGAATATGAGCCAGAACAATTCCCGGGATTAGTTTACAAATTAGCAGATACAAGGGCAACATTTTTATTGTTTAGCAATGGAAAAATCGTCTGCACCGGTACAAGATCAGAGAAAAAACTTCATGAAGCTGTTGACAAGTTAATTGTAAATCTTCAGAAATTAATGAAAAAGAAGTAATTTCTTCTATTATTTTACAGTATAATAAACTTTATATAAAGTCTATAAGGTTAGAAACTTATAAGGGGGGTTTATTCTCTATCCAAAATGGAAGTTGCTGAACAAATTGAAAGATTTAGGGATATTCTGGAAACAAATTATAAAAAAGAAATACATGGAATAGCTACTTCAAGTAAAAAATCTTTAGTAATGGACTTTATGCTTATTGCGGAATTTGAACCTGAACTTTCCGAATTAATACTTTCTCAGCCTGAAGATCTGATAAAAGCTGCAGAACAGGCATTAAGCGAAATGGATATCGTGAATAAAGACATAGGGATAAGGATTTGTAATCTTCCACCAACGCAAAGAATTCTTATTAGGAACGTAAGGTCCGAACATATAGACAAATTTATAACATTTGATGGCATAATAAGGCAATCCTCAGATGTAAGGCCACAGGTAGTTTCTGCGAGATTTGAATGCCCAAGCTGCGGTAATACTATCTCAATAATACAACTAGATACAAAATTCAAAGAGCCGTCACGATGTTCATGCGGAAGGCGTGGCAGCTTTAGATTACTTAAAAAAGATTTAGTTGACGCCCAGAGATTAGTTATAGAAGAATCGCCTGAGTCTTTAGAAGGAGGAGAACAACCAAAAAGGCTTCCTGTTTTTTTGAAAGAAGACTTAGTTGAACCAAAAATGGAAAAAAGAACTACCCCTGGCAGTAAAGTAAGGGTTGTCGGAACAATAAAAGAACAGGCTGTAATGCTGACTGGGGGTATTCCTTCTGTAAGGCTAGACTTATATGCTGACGTTAACTATATAGAACCAATTGAAAAAACATTTGAGGAATTCGAAGTAAGCATAGAAGATGAAAAAGAAATAAAAGAACTTGCAAAAGATCCATTAACTTATGAGCGTTTGATAAAATCAATTGCACCTTCAATTTATGGGCATGATGGCATTAAAGAAGCACTGTTATTACAGTTAATGGGTGGTGTTAAAAAAGAAAGGCCCGACGGAAATATAACTAGGGGGGACATGCACATTCTTTTAGTTGGAGATCCTGGAGCAGCCAAATGTGTTCATGGTGATACGCGGGTTAATTTAAGTAATGGCGAGATTCGGAATATTAAAACCATAGTTGAAGAAAATTTAAATGAAAATAATGCCTGCAATGACGGATATTTTAAAGAGGTTGGTTTTAAACTGCCTTCTTTAGATCTTAATTGTAAAAATAAAAACAATATATGCAACTGTGTTTGGAAAAGAACCTCACCAGCATACCTTTATAAAATAAAAACTAAAACAAGCAATGAAATAATAGTAACACCAACCCAGCCAATGTTTGTTACTAATAATGGACTTGTCTTTTCTAAGCATAGTAAGGATTTAACAGTAGGTGAGTTTATTGCAAGTCCAAGGAGATTGGAATTAAATACAGAAATACAAAAAATAGATTTTACTATTGTGAAAACTAAAGCCAATAATGGGATTCATATTAAGATTCCGGAATATTGTGATTCAAACCTAGGAAGATTTTTGGGCTATATAATCTCCGAGTCATACGTTAGGCATACTGATACATCTGGAGAAACATGCTTCACAAATAGTAATGAGTTATTATTACAAGATTTTAAAAATTTAGCAAAATCTTTATTTAATGTAGAAGGCAATTCTCGGCTTAGAAGAAATAAAACTTTTGTGATAAGGATAACGTCTATAGAACTATTAAGGTTTTTAGAGAAGATTGATGAAAGTTTATTAAAAAATGCAAAATAT
>JACPNI010000005.1 GCA_016185555.1 Candidatus Woesearchaeota archaeon
AAATGATTAATATAACTGATAAAGCTGCTGATAAGGTTAAAGACCTTTTGAAAAGCGAAAAGAAAGAAGGATATGGGTTAAGGATTGAAGTAGTTCCTGGCGGATGTTCTGGCTTTCAGTATGGTTTCTCGTTTGATAATAAAAAAACAAAAGCCGATAAGGTAATAGAGAAAAACGGCCTTAAGGTGTATGTTGACAAAGACAGCCTGGATATGATAGATGGTGCTGTTGTTGATTTCGTAGAAACATTGCAAGGGGCAGGTTTCAAAGTAAGCAACCCAAAAGCAAAATCAAGCTGTGGCTGTGGCCATTCTTTTAGCTAAATTCTTGGGATCTTTAAAGGTTTATTTTATTTGTTGGATTAAAGATTATTTTTCTTTCTTGTGCCCGTAACTTCTTATTTGATCTATAATCAATCGTAGTATCCTGGAGGTATATTCTTTATAACCTCCTTTATCAGCGATGTCTAATGATTGATAATACTCCTCTCTCTTCTCAAATGGGATAAAAAACATAGGGAATCCTTTTTTCATTAGGATAAAATTCATAACTGTTCTGGCTGTTCTTCCATTTCCATCTTCAAATGGATGTATCCAGGTTAATTTTGCATGAATTAATGAAGCTAATTCAAAAGGATGTAGCCTATTTTTATTTGCACTATACCACTTAAAAAAGTTCAGCATATGCTTTTTAACTTCAGTATGTGGGGGAGGAACATGCGTTGAGCCTTGTATCTGCACATCAAAAAATCTTATTCTGCCTCCATAAACTACGCCTGTATTTTTAGTAAGAATCTCATTAACTTTTTCAAGTAATTTCGTGTTTAAACCTCCTTTATAATTTTTGATATAATCTAAGCACTCTTTCCCGTTTATCGCTTCATTATAATCCTCTGCACGTACTCCTGAAGGGATTACCTTATCTTTTAGAATGAGCGCTGTTTGTCTCAGGGTAAGCCTATTGCCTTCAATTGCATTAGAATGGTAGGTAAACCTTATTACAAAATCTTCATTCAGCTTTTCTCTCACACTTTTTGGAATTTGTTTAAGCCAAGTGCTGTAACTCTCTTTTAAATCTTGCAGGGTTTCTGCATCAAGCTCTGAAAGATAAGTATAATTTGAGAGTTTTAAGAAGGGTTTTGATTTATTCTCTATTTCTTTAACATATTTTTTTAATTCTTTCTGTGAAGGTTTTTTGTCTCCTAAGAAAATCCTGATCTTTTTCCATTTATTTAAACTGAGTCTTACATTCTTTGTAAGATAATAGTACTCTCTATTGTTCCGTTTTATGGTTTCAATATAAGCCATACAATATTGTAAGAGCACATAATATATAAATATTTCGGTTATTTGTGCACATACAGTATTCGGACAAACAAATTTATACCTTCTTTAGGTTTAAGCCTCTGGATTAATATTTGAACAAACTTGTTTCCTAAATGAAACAGCCTCGCAAGATCTTTCAATATAAACTGCATCAGCTTTTACTTTTTCATACTTATCAGTAAGATAATCTATTAGTGCTTTTTCGATATCTTCATTCCAGGACTCTTTTCTATAGCATGATGCTGCCTTAAGGTTGTCTATTGCCTCATCTATTGTTTTGTATTTGAAAAAAGTTTTGATCCTTGAATATCTAAATCCAGTTACAGAGTCTTTTAGATTTGTATAAAGGTTAATTATGTCCATTAAATGATCCTTTATGTTCTTATCTTTATAGTTTGTAAATCTTGCCTTGTCTTTAAGAATCAATGTACCGACCCCGTCAAATTCACTATGCTTTGCTAATGATGGTTCTAAAAGCAAAATTGGGCTATCCTCCCTGCAAACCCTTAATATTTCCTTCAATGCCTTTTCTTTATCCAACATAAAAAAACAGAAGCTGCATAAAACCCCATCAACAGAATTATCTTTTAATGGAATTGAACATGCATCACCATTAATCAACTTAATATTGTACTTATATTCTTCACGTGATTTTAATAAATCAAGATGCTCTTTATTTTTATCTAATGCATAAATTTTCTTTGCATTTTCAGCTAACCTGACAGAAAACCTTCCAACACCGCACCCAACATCAAGTATTTCCTTGTTTTCAGGCTGCAGGTTACTAAGAATCTCATTAAAAACCCTTTGTTCTGGGTCATAAAACCTAGTCCAGATTCTTTCAAATTCAAGAAAGCCCATATCAACACCCAGGAACTTTTTTATAGTCTACCTTAAAATCCCTAAAATTATCAACTTCATCAAATTTTCCATCTAGATTATTATCCCTATAAACCTTCCTCTGGTTTAGGTCTATTACCTCATATTTTTTTAAACTGTCACTACCACATACCCTATAACGAACAACAAATTTTGCTTCCCATTTTCTCCCATCATCTTCGCCATATGCAATAGTTTCTAAAAAAGGCCTTCCTTTATTATATAAAACACTTTTCTCACTTGGTTTTAGGTGAAAATAATATGGAGGATAAACCTCACCAGCTTTAGCATTCAGGCCTAAAGTCAAGATTAGTGCTGTAAAAGTCAAGGTTCTTTTCATATTTTTCTTAGGATTCATTCTTTATTCTGAATCATTATCAGTTTATAAAATCTATTATTCTTTAAAGAATATTTTATTCATAAAGTTTTAAAATATTTGAAATCAGCATAAACTTAATAAAAATATGGGGGTATTTTATATGTCAAGAAAAAAATTATGGGCTTCTGAGTGTGTTACTGAGGGACATCCTGATAAAGTAGCAGACCAAATTGCCGACACAATCTTGGATTATTGCTTGGGAATAGACCCGGATTCAAGGTTTGCAATGGATATGGTGATAAAAAATGATAAATTTATGATTGGTGGTGAGATTACATCAAAAGCAATTGTTGATCAAGCCATTGTAAGAGAATTAATTAGATCTAAATTAGAAGATATTGGTTATAATGCAAAAGATAAGAAAGATATTGAAGAGATGGGAATAAGCAGCAATCATTTTGATTTGGAATTACTTTTAACAATGCAAAGTCCTGATATTTCTCAGGGCGTAACTGAAACTAGTGATAAAGAACAGGGAGCAGGCGATCAAGGTATAATGTTTGGTTATGCTTGCAATGAAACACCAAGCTTTATGCCGTTAGATTATGAAATAGCAAGGGATTTATGCCTACAACTGTCTAAAGCGAGAAAAGAAGGAATAATGTCTTATTTAAGACCTGATGGAAAATCACAAGTAACAATAGAGTATGAAGATGATAAGCCAAGTAGGTTAGTTTCTTTAGTAATTGCAGCATCACATAATGATTCTATTACACAACTAAAAGTACAAAGTGATATAATTTATTATGTTATGAGTCCTATAGTTGCTAAATACGCTAAACTAATCGACACTTTTAATCAAAATAGTTGGCATATAAACGGTACAGGAAAATTTATTGTATGTGGTCCTAAAGGTGATTCCGGAGAAGTAGGAAGAAAGATCGTTGTTGACCAGTATGGTTCCAGAAGCCCTGTTGGTGGTGGTGCATTTTCAGGAAAAGACCCAAGTAAGGTAGATAGAAGCGCAGCTTATTATGCAAGGTATGCAGCCAAGAATATAGTTGCAGCTGGTTTAGCAGATAGATGCAATGTGTTTGTTGCTTATTGCATTGGTAAATCAAAACCAGAAGCACTAAATATTGAAACTTATGGCACTGCTAAAATACCAGAAGAAAGAATAGAAGAACTTCTTAGAAAACATTTTAGCTTTAAACCAAAAGACATTATTGCAGAACTGGATTTAAGACGTCCAATTTATGCAAAAACTGCAGCCTATGGTCACTTTGGAAGAGATGATCCAGATTTTACATGGGAAAGGCTGGATAAGGCTGAGATTCTGAGGTCTGAAGGTTTTGAAAAGAAAATATACGATAAACTTTTTTGCCTGCCTTAGGCTTGGATTTTTATTTAAATAATTTCTTTAAAAATTGGTTTGCATAACCTTTAAATATTACAAAGAATACGTATATTCTTAATGAAATTAAAGATAAACTGGGATCATAAAAGAACAAAACATGCTATAGAAAGAATGTGGCTAAGGGGAATTTCAGGGAAAGACATAATGAATGCTCTCCTAAAAGGACAAAAGAGGAAACAAAAAGATAACTTAATCGAAGCATTTCATTCCTATTATAGTGTTGTATATGCTGAATATTTTTTTAAGGAACAAAACATACACAAAATATACCCGGTAACTGTAAAAATATGGTAGAAGAAATACTTTCATATAGATGTAATTGTGGCGGGCTGCTTAAAAAAAGCCATACACAGGTGGAATTTTTTGGAATTGACTTTGGTATTAGGGAATGTGAAGTATGTACAAAATGTGGATCTGAATATTTAAATGAAGAAACTCTAGAGGAAGTAGAGCAAGAGGTTAAAAAGAGAAAATTATTTGGATTGGAAAAACAAGCACAAATCACAAAATCCGGAAATTCATTGGTTATCAGAATTCCCCCAGAAATAGCAAAATTTATTGGTGTACATTATAAAGATAATATAAGGATTTATCCTAAAGGAGAAAATAAAATAGAAATTGAAGTACTAAGTTAGATGAAATTAGAAAGATGCAAGAACAACTGTATGATATGTTGATGAAGCAGGATGAAATTACCTGGCAGACAATTATCTATGAGTTAATTAAAAGTGAGCAAATGGATCCATGGGATATTGATATTTCTATATTATCACAAAGGTACATGGCTGCAGTAAAAAAACTCCAGGAAATGAATTTTTTCATATCCGGGAAGGTAATCCTTGCATGCGCTCTATTGTTAAAAATAAAGTCAGACAAATTAGTTGCTGAAGAAATAGCCGGATTTGACAGTTATCTATTCAATAAACAGGAAATTGAAGAGCTAGAGGAGTTTATACAGGAGAATACACGATATAAGGATGTTGATATTCCAAAGTTAGCGATTAAAACACCCCAGGCAAGAAAAAGAAAGGTTAGCGTTAATGATCTTATTAATGCACTGCAAAAGGCCTTGGATGTAAGCAATAGGAAGATATTAAGAAAAATCCATGAAGAGAGCTTTAAAGGCCCACCAATACCAGAAAAAAGATACGATATAACTGAGATGATACAAAAAATGTTTGAAAAAATAAACCTAAAACTCCTATTTACAAATCCAGTTACATTTTCTCATCTTTTAGAAAGCGATAAAAGAGAGGATAAAATAATGACATTCATCCCACTATTGCACTTGGATTTCCAAAATAAGATAGTTCTAGAACAAAAAGAACATTTCGGTGATATTGAGGTTCATATTAAAACTGATTAAACTGCCTATAGTTCTAGTCCTGTATTCCTTAAATAGTCTGGAGACCTCTGTAAACCTGTTCTTACACTTCTTAATAGTCCGAAGAATCTTGTATTCCCATCCAAATCAGGCTCACAAACCTTGCCTCTTACAACTACCGTAAAAGATTTACCTTTATAGCTCCCACTAAATCTTCCTTCTTTTCCTTGGGTTAAAGAGTCCCCTATTTCTAAATACTCTTCAGGTGATATTTGTAGATTATGCTTACCAATATGCTCCACAATTGACTCTATTGAGCTACCGACATATTTTCCATATAGTCTTTGCATTTTTGCCTCCTTTATACTATTCATAGAGGCAACCCCACTATTTAAATCTTTCGTTTTTTATCTTTTTATAGTAGTAACAAATGGAAAGGTTTATTAAGTAATTGATACTCCGTTTATTGGAGAAAAATGACACTTGAAGATTTTTTAAAACCGGTTAAATGGATTGATGAACAAGTACTTAGGCAATACACAAAGTTAGGTAAGAAATTTGATTTAGTAGAGGGAAGAAAAAAATACTTTGTTGGGTTTGGATTAGATTGGATTTGGACTGGTGTGTTTATAACTAACATATATAAATCATTTGGGGAGTTAATGATTTTTCCATGGGGGATTCTAACCGTTCCAGACTATCTTTTAAACGGTCTTGGTATAATGAACGGAGGCAAAGAAGATATAACTTCAGGTGCAAGAGCATTAGACCTATCTTTTCAACCCCCATTATATGTAGCATTCAATCGTGCTGTAAGGCCTTTTGTTTTTTTAACTGGTGCTGGATTTGTTGGAAAATGTGGAATAGATGTTCTTAATTCCCTAATGCAAGGAAAACCAATTGAAGCAGATAGTTTTAATTATCTACAATATGGCATTGGATTCTTATCTTTAGCCTCTTCTATGTACCTTAAAGATACTGATCCAAAACTACTTGAAAAAGAACCATTTTGGAAGAAAGGTTATAATTGGCTAAAAGAATCTTTAGTACCTCAGCCTTTACCACAGCCAGTTCCAGTTAAAGCATATCCAACTTTAGAGGAATGCATATGAAACCGTCACAAATTAATGATTATTATGAAAGACTTGGGATATCGAGAGATGCATCTGAAAATGAAATTAGATTAGCATATAGAAGACTTGTTTTGGAATATCACCCAGATAGAAATGGCGGTTCTAAAGAGAGCCACGAAGAACTAGTGGCAGTTAATGAAGCTTATGAAGTTTTATCTGATAGCAACAAAAGAAAATCCTATGATACACCAAGTATAAATGCAACTAAACCAGACATCAGTGAAGAAATGAAAGAAATATTGGAAAAGCTGATAGAAGTACAGTATAAGAACTCTGAGAGAATTGGAAAAAAGGAGGCTTCTAAAGGCAAACCTGGTTCTAGAGTAAGATACTATCGTGACACAACCTTAGAAGAATTCATACAAGCATATGATCAGGTAAATAAGATATTTGACTTAAAAAAATTAAATCGTTTTGCAAGTTTATTTGAATTTTATACAACTTTTGAATCACCATCGCTAGTAGACATAAGCTTTTTGGGCAAAACGATAGCTATAAAATGGGCAATTAGAAAAGCTTTAATCTATAGATGTACCCCGATAGTCATAACCGGATTTATTGATCATGAAAATATTGCAATTGGAAAAGGCTTTTTGTTTGGGCATTATTGTGAAAGTATAAGAGTTCCCGTGGAAGAAGCATATTTTGTAAAAGAAAGAAAATTCTGGTTACCATTCTTTCTTCCAAGATATTCTCTTAAAAAACTTGAGACAAGAGTAAATGTGCAAGTTTAAGGAAATAAAATGATAACACTAGAAGAAGAATTGGATGCAATGTTTGCCGGATTAGGCACAACAGGAGAAAACAGGGAGCTAATTAATAATTACTTAAGAATATTAAAAATTAAGGACCAGGCAACTTATGAACACTCTGTTAGGGTTGGGCTCTTAAGCGTGAAGATTGCCCGGCATATGCATTTAGATCCTAAAGCATTACTTTTTGCAGGTACACTTCATGATATAGGGAAGATTTTAATCATGCCTGAAACTTTAAAAAAAACTGCTGGATTTAATGAACAGGATATGGAATTGATTAGAAAACATCCAGAATATACTTATAACCTTTTAAGGGGGATTCACGAATTTTCAGCAGAAGTAGCGCTACGTCATCATAGGTTCCAAGAAAATGGTTATCCAAGAAGATTGCCTAAATCAAAAATACCGTTTTCAGCAAATACACAAATTATGATAGACTTTTTTGCTAGAATCTTATCTTTGGCTGATTTTTATGATGCAATAACCTCCAGGGTCAATGATAAGTTTGGAGATAAAAGAAAACTAGCACCTGATGAAGTTAAACCCATAATAATAATGAAAAACCAGGACCAAAGATATTTGATTGAAGACTTGTATGTTAATGGAATTTTCGGTGAACAAGAAGAAAAATCAGCACAAGATACAAGTGATTTTCTTTATAACGCAATCTGGCAAGGGTGGAATAGTAATAGAAACCCAAAAGAAACACGAAGGTTCATTACCCTGGCTTGTGCACTTGAACCACTATCAGATAAATTGGGTTGTACAACAAGAAGCACCAATATTAGCCGGCACTTAAAACTAGAATATTTTATAGCTGGTGCAATAAACATAGGTGACGCTTTTGAAGAGCTATGCCAAAGAGTATTAGATGATAAAAAACAACCACAATTGATATATGATTTAGCATATAAGGCACAAGCAGACTGTAAAAAGAATAGGGGAGGTGGTCGTATTAACCAAGGCATAATAGAAATGTTAATTCCTATAGTAACTGCACAAATGATATTTGACCAAGAGTATAAAATGCAGCCAAATGAGATTTTAGGGTGTGCTAAAGAGATTTTACAGGGTACAACCCAACAGGATGTTGAAGAGCTGTTAAAAATGAAAAGATTGGCATATGACCTAAGTGAATATCGTGATAGACAAGTACCGAGATATGATAATGTCGATAATGTATATAGCTATTATAATGAAGAACTGCAACATTCCCAAAAACCAACGAGCATTAAACATAATGAAGAGTTTGTTAATGGCTTCCCAACAATAATAAGGATACATGACCTGATAATGGGCAGTAGAAAAAAAGGGTTTAATAACAAAGTAGAAGAGGCATATTCACAAATAAGAAAAACTGATCATTCAGAAGTAGGGCCCGGCTTAACTGCTGATTGTACTGCAGCAGGAATCTATTTGGTATTATCTCACCACCCGAAAGATAAAGTCATAATATGAAAGAAGGCAGATTTCAGATTGATGGACAGCTTCATATCCCACCCGAAAGATTGGAAGAAACAATATCAACGGCCATAGAACGTGGTTTAGATGCACTTGTTTTTACTGATTATGGATCCACCAGCAACTTTGATTTTTTAGAGGGAAATAAAGATAAAAAAGGCGATAATGTTCTTAATCCAAAAGCATGGGATGTTGAAAAAAAGTCAGATATAGTTCTAAAATTACTAAGTGAAAAAGGAAATATTTATATTATAAAAGGTGAAGAGCTAAAAACAAAGCAAGGACATTTACTAGCATGGGGAATTGAAGAACCAATAGAATGTAATATAGATATTGAAGAAACTATTAAAAGAATATACAAACAAAGAGGAATAGCGGTTTTTCCACATCTTTTAACCCAATCATTTCATGGATGCGGAGAAGAGGTGTTTAAATCAGTATACAAAAGGATTAGAGAACTCTCACCATATCCATTATTACCTTCACCATTAGGACTAGAACAAAATGGACAAATTCCAAGCAGATGGATGAAAGACAATAAAGAAGTTGAGAAAATAGCAAGGGAGCATAATATACCTTGCTTTGGAACCTCTGACATACATGGTAATTATAGACAAGAGCATAGAAAGATTGGTCTAAGAAATTACTCTAGCATAAATAAAATATTTATAGATACAGACAATATTGTAGAGAGTTTAAAGACTACAATGGTTCTATATCCCACTGAAATAAAAGTTGAAGGAGCAGAAAACACCTTGCTGGAAACAGTTCTTTGGAATGTTGATTCTATAAGGAAAAACGGATTTGGAAAAATTAAAGACTTAGTTGATGGGATTAAAGCAGCTTAGTATAGCTTAACAAGAAAAGAATAGCCATAGTCAAAAGCGCTATAAGAATTGTTCTAAAGCCTGCTAAAAAGATGTTCTCATTTGAAACCTTACCTAAAAATGCCCCTAAGAAAAATAAAATACTAAGTGCTATTAATAGAGAATAAATAAAAATATTAGTCGCTGGAATTATACCGAAGATATTCAAGATATAAGGTGAAATTATTAAGGCAGCTCCGATAACAGGAGAAATACCATTAACCACAGCCATTATTATTGGTGCTGTTTTTGATGCCTGAACCTGAAGTGATTTTGTAAGTTTAGTTAGCATAGCATCCTGAATTTCTTTTAACTGCGCCTTTTTTTCAGCAACCTCACTAAGATAAGCACTTGTCATGCCAGAAGTAAATGTTGCAACTGTAGCCCCTAAGGTGGCTGCTATTACAATCCTTGGATCTGAAGTGGTTGTATGAATCCCAAAAATAATACCTAAAGTCATTAATGCACTATCAAAGGTATTGTTAACAAAGTACCTTCTAATAATGTCTTCAGATTCTGTAATACTAATGTATAGTTTAATCCTTTCTAAAATTCCCATACAAGTTTACCTTAATTTCTTTGAATATATTATCTTTGGACCAACAGAAACTTCATCAATACTATGCACAGAACCACCAAGCTTGCTTATTGTAGCCTCTATTTTCTCATAGTCTAACTCTTCACCTTCAATCATAATCTCAACACTTTCTGTTTTTTCATCCACTGCTATAACCTTAAGATTAACTGAATAGGTTTTATGCAGATATGCCAACTCTTCTGCAAACTTCAATATATTCGGCCTATGAGGCTTAAGGATATCTAGGACTATGTATTTTAATTTGCTTGGCAGTTTAATCTGACCTAGTGATGAGCTTGTTTGTGCTTGTGGCATACCTTGAAACAAATAAACGTCAATTTTTAAACCTTCTGGAATATTTTGTTAATCTTATAGTGATAAAGCTTATAAACAATTAAGATAAAGAGTTTAAGAGCGATAATTATGAATAAAATTAAAGCACTGGGATTAAGCCTAAGTTTGGTTGGATTATTAAGCACTGGATGTTCTAAAACAGTTGAAGAAAAGGTTGTTTCAGAAGGCACAATTAATGGCAGTAAGGTTAGGATCATTAAAGAGGTAATTCGATGGAACCCGAACATGTATAGGTTGGAAGTGTATGATAATAGTGGTGCAGTACGAATAAGGATGAGAAGCTCTGG
>JACPNI010000047.1 GCA_016185555.1 Candidatus Woesearchaeota archaeon
ACATTAACAATGAATTCTACTCTAAACCAGACATTCAATAATACAGATACATACACACCACAGTACATACTGATAAGCAACCTGACAAAAGGCAAATACTACTGGAATGTATCCTGTGCAGATACATTGAACAGGATAAATACTTCAGAAACCTTCCTCACGAAGCTTGGCTATCTTCCACCGGCTATAACAACCATTAATGAAATATACAGGAATGGGAAGGAAAGGATCTTTGAACTGGTAATACAGAATAATGCAACTAAATTCATGGAAAACATCTCCTGGACCTTTGATACAGGAGAGAATGTAGTAATAAACAGCACATTACCGGTTATACTTAATTATTCGGAATTAACATTTATCTACATACCATTCACATACTCAGATAATAAATTATACAATATAACAGCAAAAGCATCATATAATGCTGATCCAAATGAATCATTAAATGTAACATATACAGCAACATCAGATGTAAGAATCTTTAACATATCAAGCTTAAAAACCTTAAGCCAGAACTTCTCAAGATTCATATTTGAATACAGGATAATTAATGCCTATGGAAACAATAATTCAGCTTCAAACTGGTCTTTTGATACCAATGGCCAGGTAATAACCAGCAATCTGGGAACAATCCTTAACACTTCTGAGAATGTAATGGTATTCATAGATTATAATTATACATCATATGGCAGCTTTATGGTTACTGTTTCAGGAATACCAGAACAATACACTAAGCCAGCTTCAATAACAGTAGACAACAAGAAACTGGAGCTTAACAGCCTGCAATTATTAAGCAATAACCTGACAAGCGTAACAGAGTTCATAATCAAGAACAAATTCAATGTAAACATCTCAGATGTCTCCTGGGTTTACAGGCCAAACAACATTACAGTAACCAATAGCACCCAGAACTCTAACTTAATTGCAAATGAAACAGTCCTGGTATATGTACAATATACATACAACACATCAGGAAGCTACATCATCAATGCTACAACAGGATCTGTTTCAGAATCAGCACAGGATTCAATGATAAAAACAATTACAATATAGGAGGAACTTAGAACATGAACAAAAACAAGGTGAAATATACATTAAACAAAACATCATTTACAGGAAGAATGCTTTATTTCTTCAACATGTTCATCCTCCGCATAATCAGCCTAGCGAGAGCTATGTTAACTGCTAAAAACGGCAGGATATCAATAAAGAAAACAATATTCCTCGCATTGACAATAATCTCTTCAATTGCACTATTGATTGCAGTAACAAATGCAGCCTTGATTACAGATACTGACTCGGCTGCTTACTTTAGCAGCGGTACAGTAGCTCAAACTAATATTACAGCAAGTCCGGGAAATATTACTTTAACTAATTCCTCGACAACTGCTTATTTTAGCCCGGGTAACTTTACATCTACGATATTTGATTCTGGAAGTACTAGTGCAACATGGAATAATATTTCATGGATTGAAGAGATTCCTTATGGAGAAGAACTGCCAAATAACGGAATAGATGAGATAGCAAATGGCCTGCCTGGCGGTGCTAATATGTCTGGAAACGTTCTTTTGATGCACTTTAACAATGTTTCTTCTTATGGGGAGAATGAAAGCAACGTTACTGATTTTTCAGGAAGAAATAATCATGGCACTCCATCAAATTCTACTGGAGCAACTGTACCTAGAACCAATACAACAGATAAAGTATTCGGTGCTGCTTCCAAAACCTTTGATGGTGTTAATGATTTTCTCAGTGCAGGTAGCTCTACTAGCCTGGATTTAACAAACAAATTTACTATTTTATTATGGTTTAAACCAGCCAGTCTTACACAAACCAATACGTACTTAGTCAGTAAACCCGATAATGCTGGAACGAGCAATTCCTATGATGTTATTTGGGAATACGTAGATAACACTGTTGAGTTTCATGCCAGTGGATTCACTGGTTCAGATCCAAGAACTGGCTCTGGTATTCTTATTTCTGATACCTACTGGCATAACATTGTTTATAGCTATGATGGGTCAACTTGGGCGGGTTACAGAGATGGTCTTAATATTTTTTCCGTATCAAGAACTTTTTCTCTGGCAACTTCAACAAAGAATCTATTTATCGGAAATTTTGATGGCGTGCAATTTAATTTCGGTGGATCAATAGATGAAGTAGCAATCTGGAACAGAACATTAACTAATGCAGAAATAAGAAACCATTATTTACGAGGAGCTTTAAATCTAACATTCCAGGTCCGTTCCTGTGATGATTCTGCGTGTGTTGGAGAAGAATTTGTAGGTCCTAATAGGAATATATCACAAGCAGAAATAATGTCTGTTTCAGGTGAGAACTTAACTGGGTTGGTTGCTTTATATCATTTTAACAACCAATCTAATTTAGGAGAGAATGAAAGCAATATCACTGATAGTTCCGGAAGAAATAATCATGGAATCTCTTATGGAACTTCGGTACCTAGGACAAATACAATAGACAAGATGTTTGGGACAGCTTCCAAGACATTTGATGGAAGCAATGATTATATCAATGTGAGCAATGAAGGAAACTTTGATTTTGAATATACTAATCCCTTCTCATTTGAGGCGTGGGCAAGGAGCAACGATGTTACTGGTGGCAGTCAAGGTATTGTTGTAAAGCAAAATGGTGTTACTAATGGTATTAGTTTACAATTCCAATCCAGCAAAGCACGCTTTTATCTGCTTGCTGGCGGCGCAGTATGTCCTGAACTGAATAGTCAAAACATTCTTAGCAATACATGGTATCATATTACAGGAACTAGTGACGGTTCAACACTTAGATTATATGTTGACGGCATACGAGTGGCTTCAGCTGCTATCACTTGTGCTTCTTCAATCTTAACTGATTATATGGTAACAATTGGTAACATTCCAGTCGGAGGATATACAACATATCCTCTAAATGGCAACATAGACGAAGTAGCAATATGGAACAGAACATTAACAGCGGCTGAAATATTGAATCATTATAACAGGGGGGTTTCTCAAAGAAAGTCTTTTACAAATTCTACTTTTAATAGTTTAAGCAATATTAGTTCAAACAGATGGTTCCAGTATAATGCTTACTTTACTACACAGAATACTGGCTATACACCTGTACTTAAAGAAGTAAACATTAATTACAATACAGGGTTTACAAATAATGAGACAATAAGCAGTAGTGCTATTGTAACTGGCATCCAAAATGTAATTCCTGCAGCTACAATATACGCAAACCAACAGGCATATATAGTAAACTCATCCGGAAGCCAAGTGCTGGGAAGGTTTGACAGGGTTGCTGCATTCGGAAATCAAAGATGGGCTTTCAACTACATTAATACCGGAGAATCCTATACAAACATGAAAGGCCTTGGGAATACACTGTATATCTGGGAGAATTCTTCATTATTAGAGGCGCAGATAACACAACAGGTACAGGACTTGATCAATAAAACCAAGGTTTAATCCTTGGTCTATTTTTCATAATCTGAATCAAGCACTTTTCTTATTTCAAAAGCTTTTTTGCTTCCTATTTTCTCTACACTTCTTAGTTGTTCTTCATCAGCATTAACTATCTTGTCCCATGAAAACTTGTTCAAGATAAATTTTCTTCTTGATAAACTGTCTTTTGGCGTTTCTTTTTTGTAAATTGCTTCAATAAGCCCATCATAAAATGAATTTAAATCTGGTTTAGTCTGTATAGTATAATCTTTGAATTTCTTTAAATCATAAATATTAGTACAAACAACCAGTTTACCTAAAGCAAGATACTCACGAACCTTCATAGAGTTTCTATACTTATTTGGTTCTCTATCAGCATAATAACATACACAAATATCAGCCGCCATTAATAATTCTGGCATCAGTTTAGAATCATTAATCTGTCCTGTAAAAATAATCTTATCGAATACTTCTAGTTTTTTAGCAAGCTCTTTTATCTCATTTAATCTTATTCCCCCACCGATTATTAGAAATCTTACATTCTTTACATGCTCTGTTATTTTTTTGAAAATATACATTAAATCAAGAACTTCAATAGCTGTATAATTAAGATGGCCACTAAAGCATATTACTCTTTCTTCATCTTTTATGCCTAGTTTTTCTCTTGGTTTTTTATAACTATACTTTTCAGGATCAAAGAATTTAACATCTACCCCCTGTTCTATATCAATTATTTTGTCCTCTTTTACACCCCAGTTCTTTATTACATAATTCTTAAGTTCAGTATTATCCTGGATTGTAACGATATCAGAATAATTTACAATAAATTTTTGCGAGGTTTCAATTAATTTTGAAGCTATGCCTGTTCTATAGCTATGGTCTAAATCATCCAAGTCAACAATAACCTTAGAACCATTAAAACAACCATTTAGTAAACCAGCTATACCGCCAGTTGGAAATGGCTTAAGCACCATAAGATAGTCAAATTTTTTATTTAATGCCCTTATTATATTATATGGTGTAAAAACCAGATAATCCAAATAGAGTTTAAGCTTTGGATGTGGTTTAAAATAATAAACATCTACTCCATTATTTTTAAGTGCATTCGCTATATACCTTCCTCTTAACGAAGCACCTGTCCCTATTGGGTTTGAGGATATAATGCCGATTTTCATTAGATATGTGGTGTTAATAAGTTATTTAAATGTATTTTTGGGTTGCTCTTTATGGATAAGGTTTTAGTAACAGGGGCTAATGGCTTTATAGGGCAGCATCTGGTTAAAAAACTTATAGAAAAGGGCTATTTGGTTTATAGTTTAGTCATGCCTAATACTTCTTTAGGAGAATTGGCTCTTTTAGATAATAAAAATATGAAGATTGTTCAGGGTAATCTTACTGATTACAGTTCTTTATTAAATGCAACAAAGGAAGTTAATGCAGTGATACACCTTGCCGGGATAGTTAAGTATGTTAATGTTAGTGATGATTTTTATTGGAATGTTAATGTTAAGGGCACAGAGAATCTTTTAAAAGCATGTATTGAAAACAGGCTTAAGCTTAAGAGGTTTATCTATTGTAGTACTGTTGATGTTTATGGTGGTTTGGAAGATAAAAATGAAGTAATAAATGAAGATTTTCAACCAAAACCTAAAGGAATCTATAGCAAAACCAAGTATGAATCTGAATTGGTTTGTAATAAATATTTTCAAGAATATAAAATACCAATAACAATACTAAGACCAGGCAGGGTTTATGGTGAAGGTGATTTAACTTTCCTGCCTTTTTTAAAGTTAATCAAAAGAAAGTTGTATTTTAATATAGGCACTCAGGATAAATATATGTCTTCTATACATGTTGAAAATTTGGCTAATGCATTTATTTTGGCTTTAGAGAACCCTAAAGCTATAGGGAATACATATATTATAACCAATGATGGGGTTGTTACAAAAAAAGAGTTTGCAAATACTATAGCATCAGAATTAAATGTTAAATTAAATAATCTTTCGATTCCCAAGTCTTTTGTCATGCCGCCAGTATACATTCTTGAGAAGTTATATTGTATCATAGGAAAGAATCCACCGTTCAGCACAAAAAAATTAGAATTCTTCTTACAATCTAAAAGATATAGCATAGAAAAAGCTAAAAAAGAACTAGGTTATAAGCAACAAATTAGTATTAAAGAAGGGATAAGGAAAACAGTTGAATGGTACAAGAAGAGGAACCTTATATGATATTTAATTTGAGTGTCTTATTTGCGGTTAATATTATACAGTCATTAAATTTAAAAAAGCATTTTAGGTAATATATAATATGAAAGTTTTAATAATACACCCCCCTTGGCCCGGTCCCGGTTATGGTTTAAGAAGCCAGAATAGATGGCCCAGGAAGAAAGGCGATAAAAGCAATAGGTATCCTGTTTATCTATGCTATGTTGGAACAGTGCTTAAAACCAATGGTTATGATGTTGAATTTATAGACAGCGTATTCCAGGATTTGGATTATGAACAAACCTATAATGAAATAGCGAAAAGAAAACCAGATTTTATTTTTGTTGAAACAGCAACACCGACCATAAACTATGATATTGAATTTATTAGTGAAATTAAAAAAAGATTTCCAGAGATTAGGATAGTTTTAGCTGGAACACATGTAACCCATTTCCCAGAAAGAACATTAAAGGATAGTAAGGTAGATGTCATTGTCAAAGGCGAGATGGATTATACTACATTAAATGCAATTAATGCCTTGGCTAAGAATACACCATTAAGTGAAGTTAAAGGTATTGCTTATCGAGATGGTGATAAAATAATTAATAATGAACCCGCTCCTTTGATTGAAAATTTAGATGAGCTTCCTTTTCCAGACAGAGACTTGATACCACATCAATGGTATTTTGAAGGCCACGTTGTAAATAAACCTTTTACATTTATTGTTGGCGGCAGGGGCTGTCCCTTTAGATGTACTTTTTGTTTATGGCCGAATACTTGGCAAAATCATGAAATAAGGTATAGGTCTGTAGAAAATGTTGTTAAAGAAATAAAATGGTTAAAAGAAAAATACGGTATGAAGGAGATTTTATTTGATGAAGATACATTTAATGTTCATAAATGGAGGGTAGTTGATTTATGTAAGGCAATGGTTGAGAATGATGCAACTATTAAGTTTTCATGCAGCTGTAGGGTACATCCTATGGATGAAGAGATGCTTGGTTGGATGAAGAAAGCTGGATGTAGGTTAATATTTTATGGCGCAGAATCAGCAAACCAGGAAACACTCAATAAAGTTAAGAAAGGACAAACAGTTGAGCAGATAAGAAATGCATTCAAGCTAACTAAAAAAGCAGGTATTGCTGTTCATGGAAATTTCATGCTTGGTTTTCCATGGGAGACTGAAGAAGATACTGAAAGAACGATACAGTTAGCTTTAGAAATGGATCCTGATACTGTTCAATTTTCTTTGGTCTTTCCGCATCCAGGAACTGAGATGTATGAACAAGCAATTAGTGAAGGATGGTTCTATGATGGAATAGCAGAAAACTTTGATGCTTTTGACATGGTTAAAGGTCCGGTAATGAAAGCAACAACACCTAAGCATGTTCTTGATAATGCAATAGCTAGGGCACATGCTAAATTCTTCTTTAGGCCTTCTTATATAATGAAGCAGGCATTAAAAGTTAGGAGCGGGGAAGATCTTAAAAGATTGTTCAAGGGTGCCCATTCTGTAATAAAGGGAAAGATATTGTATAATCTCAAGGTTGCCGGTACTGATTAAGATTAGAAAAGCATGAGCGTAATTTTTAAAAATTAACCGAAAGATATACAAATAAGTTAGACTTAGTTAAAATAAGGTGATATAATATGGTACAAGCACTAATAGAAATAGATGAAAATACAAATAGGGTATTAAATGTTGTTAAAGCTAAATATGGGCTGAAAGATAAAGGGGAGGCTATAAAAGTTGTTGTAGAGAAATATATTGAAGAAGAGAATGAACCAGAATTAAGGCCAGAATATTTAGAGAAACTTAAGAAAATAAGAAAAGGAAAGTATATTGGTTTTAATTCTATAGAGGAAATTACCAAAACAAAATAATTCAGAATAAATAAAATTCTGGAACAGCGAAAGGTTTAAATACTATATTGATTAAAAGTCAATATATATTGACTAAACAGCAATATCAAAAAATGAAAATCAAACTTACTAAAGAACAAGAAATTGTTAAATTGATGTTTAAGGATTTCCTTACAGAGTATAATAGCAGGAATATAAGCCCTAAGGTAGGACTTACACATTCTGGATCATTTAGAGCACTCAAAAAGTTGGGAGAAAAGGAAATAGTAAAATCAAGGCAGGACGGGAAGGCAGTTATTTATTCTCTCAATTTCGAAAACCCTCTAACACTTAAAGAAATAGAAACTACATTAACAATTGAGGCTCTTAATCATAGAATGTGGATTGAGGAGTTTAAAAAACTAGAGGGAAAAGCAAAATCGGTGGTTTTATTCGGCTCTATTCTTAGAAATGAAAAAGAAGCAAGAGATATTGATCTTCATGTTGTAGCTGATAAAAAAGAGTATCGTGAAATAAAAAAGATTATTGAAGAAAGAAATAAAATACTTCCCAAACCAATCCATCTTGTTTTTCAGACTCCAGATGACTTCAAGAGCGATGTTAAAAGAAAATATAAAGTGACTATGGAAATAATTAAAATGGGCATAGTCCTTTTTGGGCAGGATGAATTTAGAAAAATGGTGATAGAAAAATGACCCAAGCATCTAATAAAGTTGATTGGTGCTTAGAAAAAGCTAAAAAAGAATTGCAACAAGGTAAGAAACATCGGGGATTGGTAAAGCGAGAGCCCGATATGGAAGAGGCAAGGAACCATATTACAAAAGCAGAACATAACTTATCTGCAATAACTTATTTTGATAAAGGTGGTTTTTCTGACTGGAGCATGAGTGTTGCTTTTTATTCCATCTATCATTGCTTTTTAGCTATTGCAGCAAAATTTGGTTATGAAAGCAGAAATCAAGAATGTACTATTGCTCTTATTAAATCTCTTAAAGAAACTAATCAAATAGACCTCGATAATAGATTTATAAGGGTATTGGAAAATTATGACGAAAAAGATATCCAGAATGTCATTGGGAAAAGAGAGTTTTATACTTATGGAACAACTCTTTCTGTAGAAGACAAAGAGGAAATCAAGAAAAGTATCCAACTATGTAAGGATTGTATCTTGCAAACAAGAAAGATTCTATTTCAGTAAGCAAAGCTAATTCCCACATAAAGCCGTATATTATTTAGGGATAATACGAAGTTAATTTAAAAGACATAAACCTTATAAAATGAATTTTAAGGTTGCTGGTACTGATTAAGATTAGAAAATCATTAAATTTATATAAGCTCGTAGTTACTCTTTAAGTTGATAAAAATGATGGATACTATAACAATAAAGAAAGACATTTTCGAAGAGCTAGTGAAGAAGAAAGAAGAATTTGATGCTATTATTGAGTCGATTGAGCTTATGAGCAATCTAGAGGTTCAAAAGTCTATTAAAAAAAGCAAAGAAGATATAAAAGCAGGAAGGGTTCATAAACTAAAAGAGCTTCTTTAGGAATATTTTAAAATGGATTATGAGGTTAGTTTAACTGAGTCCTTCTTGAGAGATCTAAGAAAGTTAAAAAATAGTTGGCTTGAGAACCAAATATTGAATAAACTAAAAGAATTGGAACAAAGTCCAGAAAGGAATAAAAGATTAAAATATGGTCTTAAAGATTATTATCGTATAAGAATTGGAAAATTAAGGATACTTTACACAGTTAAAGACGATAAGGTTTATGTTGAAGTTCTTGTTAAGGGACATAAATATGGTGAAGTTTAATACTTAAAATGAAACCAAAAGTTTGTATGCTTGTTCATAATCCTCCATTTCAAGGGGGCGTAGTTCAGTTCTGTGTTTTATTAGTAAATTCATTAAAGTCAAGTGTAGACTTAAATGTTGTAGGTTTTAAGAAATTATACCCCCCTTTACTTTATAAAGGTAAATTACCAAAACAAAATAATTCAACTATAAATTTTGAGGTTCCAGCATATAATTTTGTTACTTGGTATAGTCCATTTTCCTGGATAAAAGCTTATAATCATATGAAGAAAGCAGATGTTATCCATTTACATTGGATTTCTCCTTTATTAACTCCATTGCAGTACACCATATTAAAATTAAATAAATTATTTGCAAAGAAAAAGGTTGTTTTAACATGCCATAATATACAGCCACATGAAAGCACAATTTTTGATAAAGTGTTTACTAAAGCAATATTTTCAAAAGTTGATCATTTTGTTGTTCATGCAGAAGAGAATAAAAAAAGATTGGTTAATGAGTTTGGAATTAATGATAAAAATATCAGTGTAATCCATCATGGAGACTTTTCTTTTTTTACAAAATTTAGAAAAGAAACTAAACAAGAACTTAAGAAAGAATTTAATTTAGAAAATAAAAAAGTTATTTTGTTCTTTGGCTATATCAGAAAATACAAGGGCTTAAGGTTTTTAATAAAGGCAATGCCTAAGATTATTGAGAAAAATAAGGATGTATTTTTGGTAGTTGCTGGCGAGATGTGGGAAGGCTTAAATGAATATAATGCATTGATTAAAGCCAATAATATCGAGAATTATATTAAAATTTATCCTTATTATGTTAATGATAAAGAGGTTCATAGATTCTTCGATATGGCAGATATTGTGGTTTTACCTTATTATAATACAGAACAAACAATTAGTGGTCCTTTATTAGTCAGTTTAGCATTTGGTAAGCCGACTATAGTTTCTAAGGTTGGTGGTATTAAAGAAATGATTAAAGATAATTATAACGGTATATTGGTTGAAGGAAGTAATATAAGCCAGTTAGCAGATAAAACAAATATGCTCCTTAATGACAAGAAACTACAGGAAAAATTATCTAGGAATGCAGTTGAGACTGTTAAAAGAGATAATAAATGGGAAGATGTTGCAAGATTTTATTTTAATCTTTATGAGTCAGTTTTGAATAATAAATAATTTGTTTAATATTAAAATTAATAATTCATAATACATAAAGTATATAAAATAAGCAAAAAGTTTGTTTCGTTATTAAAAATAAGGGATAATCTTTATATATCATAAAATAAAAATTGATTAAAGAATGAGGCGTTCACTATGGTTGTACTAAGATATGCTCCAAGAATATTTCCGAGATTAGTTGGTTATAGAATGGCAAGGCAGGGATTAATTAAAAATCCCCCGGGACCTTTAATCCTAAATTTTAGTGTAACAAATATGTGCCAGTCCAGGTGTACTACTTGCAATATATGGGAACTATACAAAAAAAATCCTGGTAAATTAAAGGATGAGCTTACAATTGATGAAATAACAAATATTTTCAAGAGTATGGATCCAATTTTCTTGCTGAATATCTGTGGTGGTGAGCCTTATTTGAGACTGGATCTTCCGGAAATATGCGAGGCTGCTGATAAATATGTAAAACCAGCAGTGATACATATGCCAACAAATTGCTTGTCTGTTGAAAACACAAGAAAGAATGCAAGAAGAATTTTAGAAAAAATCAAGCCAACAACGCAGCTTACAATAAAGATGTCATTGGACGGCGTTGGTGAAGAACATGATAAGGTAAGAGGAATTCAAGGAAACTTTAAGAAATTACTAGAGGTTCACGATATTTTAATTAAATTAAGGCAAGAATATCCGAATCTATATGTTGATGCTGGGAGTACAATAAGTAATCTTAATATGGATAAGCTTGGTGAGATTCATGATTATGTAAGTAAAAACCTAAAGGTTGATAATTATCTAAATGAGATAGCAGATACGAGGGCAGAGCTATTCAATACAGATTTAACAGCAGATGTTCCACAAGATTTTAGGTGTGTAACAAGAGATCTTAAGATAACACCCAATGCTCAGGAATATGCTGATGCAACAAAAGAGGTTATGAGATATGTCAGACAAGACATGAAAGAAAAGAAGTTAAGGCCGTTAAGCAGAGTCACACAGGCATTAAGGTTGGTTTATTATGAAAGAACAGCTAGAAGCATGTTGGAAGCAAGAAGGATTGTTCCTTGTTATGCTGCCAGAAGTAATTGTCACTTAAACCCATGGGGAGATATCTGGGCGTGTAATGTTCAGGCGTTTAGGCATTCAATGGGTAATTTAAGAGATTTTGATTATAATTTCAAGAAGCTATGGACATCTCAGCAAGCCCAGGATGTAAGAAAATGGGTTGATGCGGAACATTGCCACTGTCCATTGGTTGGTCAGGGATTCTTAGATACTTTGCTTAATCCAATTGAAATGAGTAAGGTGTTATATAACTATATTATGGCTTAAGTGATTTAAGATTAAAAAAATTTATAAGCCCATATAGGAGAGCTTTATCGATTTAAAATGAAGTCTAATAAGGATATTGTTCTAGTTACAGGGGCTAATGGCTTTATAGGCCAGCATCTAGTTATAGGGCTTTTAAAAAAAGGATATAAGGTTAGTGCTTTAGTAAGAAAAACGAGTAATATTGAAGAATTAACCAGCATCAATGATAAAAACTTTAAGGTAATTCATGGTGATGTAACAGACTATGCTTCTTTATTGGAAGCTACTAAAAACATTGATTTTGTAATGCATTTAGCTGGGGTAATACACCCCGTAAATGTTGATGATAGTTTTTACTGGAATGTTAATGTTAAAGGCACAGAGAACGTTATAAAGGCCTGCGTTGAAAATAAGATTAAGCTTAAAAAATTTGTTCATTGCAGTAGCGTATCTTGTTTTGGAAATTTGAAAGATCCGGATAACACAGTTCTTGATGAAAGTTTTCCATGCAACCCTGAAAATATATATGGTGTGACAAAGTATAATAGTGAACTTGTTGCATTTGATTTAGCTAAAAAATACAATATACCTTTAACAGCTATTCGTCCTGGAAGGGTTTACGGTCCTGGGGATTATTCATTAAAACCCCTATTAAAGTTAATAAAAAAGAGATTATTCTTTCATGTTGGTAGTGATAAATGTTATATGATGCCAGTTTACGTAGATGATTTAGTAAATGCTTTTATTTTAGCTATGGAAAACCCCAATGCTACTGGAAATGCTTATATTATTACAGGAAGTGATGCTATAACAAAAAGAGAGTTTACAAATATAGTTGCTAAGGAATTAAATGTTAAACCAAATAAGCTTTCTTTTCCCAAATATTTTGTTATTCCGTCTGTTTATTTGCTTGAAAAGTTTTTTTTATTGTTCAACAAGGAGCCACCAATAAGCAGAAAGAAACTAAGGTTTTTTTTATCATCTAGAAGGTATAGTATAGATAAGGCAAAGAAAGAGCTGGGATATGAACCAAAGGAAAATATTATTAATGGCATGCAAAAGACAATAGAATGGTACAATCAAAAGAGGATTATTTAAATGAAATACAGTGATAAAAAGTTTAATGCATTATTATCCTGTGTTGCTGCAAAATTTGGCAAGAAAACCCCCCTTAAGGTAACACATTACATTACAGACCGGTGCAATCTTCTTTGCGAGTATTGCTATGCAAAGAAGTTCCAGAAAGGCCCTGCTGAGCTTACTACGCAGCAGGTTAAGGATTCTATGAAGGAGTTTGCATCTTTTGGATGTACAACCTGGGTATTGATTGGTGGCGAACCCTTGGTGAGGTCTGATATTGGTGAACTAATTGACTATGGTCAAAGCCTTGGCATGATTGTTAACCTTGTTACGAATGCTTCTTTTGTACCGCAAAAATTAGATCAGGTATGCAGGGCTGATAACCTATATACAAGTTTGGATGGTGAGAAGGAAATACATGATGCTATAAGGGGCAAGGGCTCTTATGATGCTGTCATGAAAGCAATTGATCTTGTGCAGGGGGCAAGACATTTGTGTTAAACTGCGTAGTCTCTAAAGAAAACTATACATCAATGGAAAAGCTGGCAAATTTTGCAAAACAAAAAGGCTGTTTTATTAACTTTAATCCAACATATAATCTAAATCCTGGTGCTGCGAAGTTCTTATTGAGCCTTGATGAAATAAAATACGCTGCTGCGACCATAAAAAGATTAAAGAAAACTAACCCTTATATTATAAGTTCAGCTGAAACATTTGAAAGATCAGTTGCTTTTACTGAAGGTAAGATTTCTAGATTCCAAAAGCATTGCCTGGCTGGAATGCTTTACCTGGCATTATCACCAAGCGGAGAAGTAGGGCCTTGTTATGCTAGACTTGGGGAAGATGGATGGGCTAGCGGTGTAAAGGAAGGCTGGTATAATGCATTTACTAAGATAGGTGATATGAGCAAGTGTACTTGTGACGTTCATAGTTATTATGATAAAAATGCCTTATTTGGATTGGATTTTAGGGCAATTACAAAAGCGACATTTAATGTATCTTCAGGAAGAGGAATCTATAGCTGACTACTATGAAGTATAATGATAAACGAGTTAATGCATTATTATCCTGTGTTGCTGCAAAATTTGGCAAGAAAACACCGCTTAAGGTAACACATTACATTACAGACAGGTGCAATCTTCTTTGCGACTATTGCTATGCAAAGAAGTTCCAGAAAGGCCCTGCTGAGCTTACTACGCAGCAGGTTAAGGATTCTATGAAGGAGTTTGCCTCTCTTGGGTGTACAACCTGGACTTTAATTGGCGGAGAACCACTTATAAGGTCTGATATTGGTGAACTAATTGACTATGGTCAAAGCCTTGGCATGACTGTGAATCTTTTTACTAATGCTACATTTGTTCCGCAAAAATTAGATCAGGTATGCAAGGCTGATAATGTATTTATGAGTTTAGATGGAAATAAAGAAATTCACGATTCTATAAGAGGCAAGGGCTCTTATGATGCTGTTGTTAAGGCTATTGATTTGATTGGAGAAAAAGGGAAACATGTAATTCTAAATTGCGTAGTCTCTAAAGAAAGTTATCCTTACATAGATAAGTTATCTGACTTTGCAAAACAAAAAGGCTGTTTTATTAATTTCAATCCAACATATAACTTAGGCCCCGGGTCGGATAAATTTATGCTAAGTTTAGATGAGATAACCCAAGCAACTGAGACAATAAAAAGATTAAAGAAAGATAACCCGCATGTAATAAGTTCAATAGGTACTTTTGAAAGGTCAGTTGCTCTTACTTCTGGTAAAGTTACAAAGTATCAAAAGCATTGCCTGGCTGGAATGCTTTACCTGGCATTATCACCAAGCGGAGAAGTAGGGCCTTGTTTTGTAAGGCTAGCTGAAAATGGCTGGGCTAGCGGTGTAAAAGAAGGCTGGTATAATGCATTTACTAAGATAGGTGATATGAGCAAGTGTACTTGTGACGTTCATTGTTTCTATGACTTAAATGAATTGTTTGGGTTGAATCTTAAAGCCATTACAAAAGCAGCATTTAATTTAGCAAACGATAAAGGGATTTATGCTTAGAATTAATTATTTTTTTCTATAGACGTTTGTCATTTCATTTGGGTCTTCAATTATAGATGCTAAGTGTTCATCTATGTCAAATTTCTTTCTTGTTTTTAACTTAGACAAATTAAAATAATGAATCTTCTTTATTATAGTTTCAATAACTTTTATTTTTGCTAAATTACGCAATGTGCTCTTGTCGCCTATGCTTGTGCTTTTGTTATCACTAATAATTAATATTCCAACAGAGCGTATTCCTATATCCTTAGCCCTTGAGAAGCATGCGGCCAATTCCATTTCTAATGTTAAAGGCTTAATCTTTTGGTATTCTCTATTAGCATGGCGCGGTTGAAAACTAACAGCCGGAACAGAAACATTTGTTCCATTATAAAAATTTATTTTATTCTTCTTGAATATTTCTTCTAATTTTCTCTTTAATTCTTTGTCAGGATAGTCAATTTTTCTATCAGTTTCAATATGATGGTATATTCCCTCAAAATGATAAGATTTATCTGATACTATAATGCTTCCAACATCCAAATTTTTAAAACCCCCATACGCATATCCAATAAATATCAGGTTATGGCACCCACCATCATGCATTTCCGTCATTACATCAACCATTGCAGGAGCACCATATACATTAAAAACAATTGGGTATTCTTTGTTATTTTTCCTTACCAAATGAGCATGATATACAGAATCTTTGCTAGATATTACTTTATCAAACAATCTAAGAATTTTCCTTTCAAATTTTGGGCTATTTGTTCCAGCTATCACTATGCCGACACTATCAAAACTTTCTTTACCAAATAAATCTTTAGCCCACTTGCCCATATGAATTAAGTTTGTTTAGAACCTTATAAATTTTGTCAAGTTGAGTTTGTCTCTCTAAATCCGATAAATGAAATTAGATAGAGCAGTAATTCTGATAAAAACATTAAAAATCTGTAACTTAGGGATAATATTACTGCATTTGGGGTAGAAATTCCTAAGAAAACCAAAATCCCAATTAAGCTTATATCTCTAATCCCAAGACCTGCAGGCGAGATAAAAATATTAGCTAAAAACTGCGCAGAGTAGAATATTATGACATAGTTAAATATTGAAATTGAATTTATATTTAATGATAAAGCAAATAAATAGAGGGCTATTCCATGTATTACTGCTGTAACTGCAGTAAAAAGCATAGAGATATAGAACAATTTATTCCTTGTTAAAAAATAGAAATTTTCTATTAACCGCCTGATTTTTTCAAACCTTATATTGAACAAATCCAAAATTCTTATCAAAAATTTAGAGCTTATTAACGCGTATGTTAATATCCCAAATAAGATATAAAGTAACAATGCTTGATAGAAAGGAATTTTAATTAACAGGGTTATAAGTATTAACGAGCTTATTATTGAAACATAAAGTTCTGTATAAAACTCGCCAAACATTGAAGTGACTTTCCCTCTTTCATCATTTGAGGCTTTTTTAAGATTAGCTCCTCTTACTATATAATTAATTCCTTTAGGTGGTACATATTTGTATAAATTTGATATATTATAAACATGAAATATTTTTGAATTTTCAGTCTGGTTCCCAAATATCCTTAACAAAAAAGCCCATCGATATACACATATTATATTGATTAAGACAAGCAAAAAAAAGCTAATTAGTAATAATAATTTATCTGCCACCAGGAATGTTTCTACAGCTTCATTATAATATCTCAAAGAAAATACTATTAAGGCAGTGAATAAAGCAATATTCAATATGTAAGAAATATACTTGTTCATATCTTTCTCACTTTAAGCGCAATCTGATGGCCTTTAAAACCCACCAATAAATTATCTAAAGAAGTAAAGACATAAAAGATTGGGTTAAGTAATTTATATAACTTGAATAATTTGCTGTTTTCCATTCCTATGAAATCAGAACCGTCGGTCCATTCTTTTCTTCCATGTCTTAGTTTTCTTACATAGTTGGTTAATACCCTTAATAACTCTCCAAAAAATATAAGATAATAACTTTCCTTTTCAATTTTTAAATTAGTTCCTTTCAATAGTTTTTCTATGTCTTCTTTACTATAGCCGGGTCTTACATGTCCAAATGCATGCTCCATATGCAGTCCGGCTTTCCTTCTTAACCAGTCTACAGATAATGTGGGGTTGGTACATGGTGTAGTAATTACTAGTACACCGTTTTTTTTAAGAACCCTGTCAATTTCCTTTATAGTCATATCATCTTTTGGGATATGTTCTAATATATCAGCAGCAATAATCTTCGTAAAAGAATTGTTTTTAAAAGGCAAATTAGTTGCATCGGCAGTTAAATGATAGATATTGTTCCTATTAGCTGTTTTTTTGCTTTGAACTATGTTGTTGTAAGATAGGTCAAATGCTATTATCTTATCAACAAATCTGCTTAACTCATTATCAAGTATGCCGCCGCCAGAACCAACATCAAGAATAATGTCCTCTTTCTTTGGTTCTATAAACCCTTTAATAATACCTCCTTTTATTTTTTTTTGTATACTGTGTTTTAGTATTTCAGGACTTTCTAGACAGCTATCTTCCATGCTCTACCTCGTAAACATAAATCCCGTTTTTTGTTTCATGTATTGGTTTAAAATCTTTGATCTTATGTTTGCTTATTATAAAATCTACATCTTTAATTTCTTCAGGATCTCCTATCACGATATCATCATTTAACCATGTTCCAATTATTGTTGAAGTCTGGTTCCTTGTAAGCCTTTCATATAAGGAATCTTGCTTTGTTTTTAATATTTTACCTTCGTCCCTTGAATCAAATAAAATCCTGGAAATTTTCTTATCGTGTTCATTTAACCATAAACCAAGCTGCATCTGTTCACCATTATACCAGTATGTGTTGCTATTCCAGTATATTGCAGCATAAGAAGCAATGCTGTTTAGGATTATTAGTGTTGTAATTAGCGGTACTATGGCTTTTGAGTGCCTTAATCTGTATATGGTGAGCAAAGAAATAATTAGTATAATGCCAATGCCAATAAAACTAAACCAATGGAATACCGGCTGTATGTTAAGCTCCCTTAAAAAAGTGTATTCTATTAAGGTGTCTGTTAAACCAAGATAAGTTATTGACTGGTTGTTTAATGGAAATAAGGTTGAAATTGTTAATTGTGTTGATACCAATAAAATTGAAGATATTAACAATAATTTTTTTTTGCAGATGCTTTTGTACTTCTCAAAGCTGATGAATCCAAGTAGCAAAACAAATGGCAGTATAACATCAATCCACCTACCTATTGGTCTATAGACATAAAAATGATTAAAAAATTCTGGCAAACCTATATTTTCTGCCTTGTATTCCATTATAGTTGCACCAGCAGAAGTGCTGTTTGCAGTCATTAAAACCAAAAGTACAGTAAACGTTAAAGTTATGATATAGAATATTTTCATGC